>NZ_WVIE01000039.1 GCF_010091945.1 Myxacorys almedinensis A | reverse complement strand
ATCAGGACAAATCAAACAACGCTTTCCTAATCTTGCTTCCTTTCCTCTCCTTCAAGATGGATAAAGTCGAGCTTAGAGCAGATGGTCGAACCTTGGATGGCACACTCTCTTTCGCTAGCACCCGTTTCGATTCTTACGACCTCAACCTCAACCTGAATGGTCAATTTGCAACGGGTTCAATTGGTCATCAGCTAACAGTTGGAGTCGATTTGAGTCGATATGAAGAATTTATCGATATTACTAGAGCACCTGCTGAACCAATAGACTTGTTCAACCCTGTGTATGAGCGACCTGCTACTGCACCTTTTAATCAAGTTGTTAATGGGTCAAACAGAACAGACACTTTAGGGATTTATATTCAAGACCAGGTGACACTGGCAGAGAACCTAAAGTTATTGCTAGGCGGACGGTTCGATCTATTTAAGCAAACCAACCAAGATAATCTGGCAGATACCAGAACCAGTGGATCGGGAAATGCCTTCAGTCCGCGTGTAGGGATTGTTTATCAGCCGATTCAACCCATTTCTCTCTATGCCAGCTACAGTCGCTCATTTTCTCCGACCTTTGGCACTGCCTTTGATGGCAGCCAATTTCAACCAGAGCGCGGCACCCAGTATGAAGTGGGGGTCAAGGCAGATGTGAGCGACCGACTTTCAGCTACCCTTGCCTTGTACGACCTGACCCGCACTGGTGTTTTGACGGCTGATAATAGACCTGGTGTACCCCCAGGTGAATTTGAGATTCAGACAGGGAAACAGCGCAGCCGAGGCGTTGAACTGACTGCTCAAGGTGAGATATTGCCGGGATGGAACATTATTGCAGGCTATGCCTACACCGATGCTCGACTTACCCAAGACAATAGACTTCCCATAGGTAATCGGTTGAATGGTGTTCCGGAAAATTCCTTGAATCTGTGGACTAGCTATGAACTCCAAGAAGGTGATTTGCAAGGATTAGGTTTTGGTTTGGGATTATTCTATGTGGGAGGACGGGAAACTGATTTAGACAGCAGTAGTGTGGAACTTCCCAGCTATCTGCGGACGGATGCGGCGATTTTTTATAGGAGAGACCGCTTCCGTGCTGCCATTAATGTTAAAAATCTGTTTAATGTCGATTATTTTGAAAGTTCCTTTGGTCGAGATAGCATTTCTTATGGTGAGCCGTTTACAGTGCAGGGCACGATTTCGTGGCAGTTTTGATCCCTCTGGAAACTAGTTTTGATTTATAGGGTAGGTAAACGTCTGTGGTGATAAAAGCATTGTGGTCAAGCATGAGATCTCCCTTAGCCCTTTTGAAAAAGGGGGGAATTAGACTGGTGCTAAGAACAGTGTGCCCACAATGGCAAGGTTGGTGGCAATGGTTTTTAAGGGTGGGTTTAGCTGCCATGCTCGCCTCAGCCTGTAGCAGCACAGCAATCGAGCATAGCGGAGTGCCAACTCCCAAACCACCCTTAAGTCCTTGCCGAGTTGTGCAGCACGCAATGGGTCAAACCTGTGTTCCGAATAACCCTAAACGGGTTGTCACTATTTCATATGAAATTCTGGTTCGTGCACTTGCACTTGGCATCAAACCAATTGGTAGTACTGGTGAAGAGTGGAATGAAACTCATCTAAGTTCTCAGTACTATCCCTATCTGGGTAATAAGGTAGGAGGGATAAAGTATGTAGGTTTTTCACGGAATGTTAACCTGGAGAAAATTTTACTGCTTAAGCCTGATTTAATTTTGGCTTGGGAAGATGCTGGAAAAATATACCCTTTGCTTTCTCAAATTGCACCTACACTAATAATTCCGACCAATGATTTAGATTGGAAAGAGGGATTTAATATTACTGCTGAATTACTAAATAAAGAACAAAAAGCACAGGAAGTCTGGAATCACTATTATCAACGAATTGATCGATTAAAAACAGCCTTCGGAAATCGCTATCAAAATCAAAGAATTTCCATTGTTACTGCTGTGGGTGAGACTGCATACATCTTTGTTAAAAACTCATTTGCAGGTTCCATCCTTGAAGACTTGGGGCTGCAACGCCCCTTGGCACAGAATGTTTCTGTACCTGATGGTGTGATACCCAGCATATCTGAAGAAAGGCTTGATCTAATAGACGCAGACATTTTATTCTTTATGGGCGGTGATAATCGTAATGGAGAGGATTTTGCAAGATTTCAAAAAAGACCTTTTTGGCAAACACTCACAGCCGTTCAGCAAAAGAAGGTCTACCCTGTCGAGTATGTGCCGTGGATTGGGGATGGCCCACTCGCTGCTGATGCTGTGATTGATGACTTATATAGATACCTTGTCAACACACCTTGAATTCGTGTTCAATACGTTTTCTTAATCTACAAGTGCGATCGCCCTCGTCGTAGGGCGATCGCGTTGCACTGTGGAGCGATCGCTCGATGATTTCCGAGATCGCGCTCTGATTGTCGATTGCTCCGTATCACAAGTGCGGTTCCTACAGAGTTGCGCTTTGCGCTAATCGCTCCTCCAACCAAGTCTCTAAATCAGCCAACCTTGTGAAATCGAGTAAGGCTTCGCTGAGGTCTTCGAGGACAGGTAAAGTCAGGGATGAAAGGCGCGATCGCATCTCCTCAGAAAGTGCGATCGCCGATCTTGTAGGATGCGTTACCGCAGCGTAACGCATCACTCAACCTCACACTTTCGGAAAGTGAGCGGCTCTCAACGAGACGGCAAAGCCGAACGAAAAATGTGGAGGAGGGGCGAGAACGTACTGAGAGCAGGAGTTGTGGGCGCTCGCTATTGATGGAGGAAAATGTTAGGATGGGGCAACAAGAGGGTACAGGAAAATGGAAGTCAGGATTTATTTAGAAGCAGAGCAAGCTCAAAAGTGGAGATACATTCAACAGAACGGGCTACAAGACCCAAGCGAGTTGATTGAGCAAGCGGTTGGAGCAGCCATTGATACTTATTATTGTATCCTCCAAGATTCCGCAAAGACTGCTCTAGAACGATTCCAGGCTTTCGACTTAGTAGGATGTATGAACGGCATGCCAGATTTGCCATCAACTGATCATTCCTCAATTCAAGAGTATCTCAACCAAAAGCGTCAGCAGGGTCGCCTGTGATTATCGTAGATACAGGAGCCTTTGTTGCGCTAATCGATCAACAAGATGACTTTCATCAACAAGCGCAGAACGCCTTCAGTCGGATCACAGAACCCTTAATCTCAACCTATCCAGTCATTACTGAAGTTTGCTTCTTGCTCAATCATCCTGCAAAATGCAAATTTCTACGGGCTGCGTCTAGCGGTCTGTTTGAAGTATTCCATTTGCAAAATCAGCACATTAATCGCATCGTTGAGTTGATAGAACGTTATGCAGATTTACCAATGGATTTAGCAGACGCTTCTCTCGTCGTGTTAGCAGAGCATCTTGGACACGGGCGCATTCTGACGATCGACAGACGAGACTTCAGCATTTGTCGCTGGCAAAATAACAAACCATTCGAGAACTTGATGGATAGTACAAAATAGCGGGCGGTTCTTTGCGGTAGCGGCGGCAGATATCGAAATCCTTATCAAGCATGGCGATCGCCGATCTCCAGTAGATTGGGTTGACGATACACATCTAACCCCGTGGATATTAGGTGCGATTCTTTCGGAGTTGCGCTCTGCGCTAAACGCACTTCATCTAGGAGTCAGCACAGACAATCATGACAACTGATGCTGCGATCGCCGAGATCATCAAAACAATGGAAGGGAGTGCGATCGCAACTCTATAATTAATATGCAAAGTGCCCAGAGGCTGACCATGAATCTAAATACTGAACTCCCCGATGACCTCGCCCAAGCGATCGCAGACTACATCCAAGATCAGCCAACGCCAACCGACATCCCTAGCGTTCTGCAAACCGCCTTACAAACCTTTCTCATCGATCGCGGCTATCTTGAATCTCAGAAACGCTTGCACATTACCCCTGCCTCTCAAGGTAGCGGTTACAGCGATACCTCCATTCATCACGATCACATTCTCACTCACTTCGAGCAAGACTCTTCAGCATGAGAAGCGTGATCGCTGATACTGGACCTCTCTATGCTGCCTATGATCCAAGCGATAGCTATCACTCACAAGCTCTAGCAGAAGTTGAACGTCTGGCGCAACAAAGTCTCACGGTATTGATCCCATATCCGATTTTCTTGGAAACCCACAGCCTGATTCTCAAACGACTAGGAATTCAAATGGGGTTTCGCTACATCCAGGAGATCTCCGTTGGGACAGAACAACTGCAACCTGCTCTTGAGGATTATCAGATGGCGACCCAAATCATTCAACGCTATCCAGACCAAGCAATTACACTGTTTGATGCCACTACAGCCGCAATCTCTCAACGTTTGAGAGTTCCTGTCTGGACGTATGACTTTCATTTTGATGTGATCAACAGTATGGTTTGGCGATAGTGTGTGCTATATGTTGCTTCAACTAGTGATGGAAATGAAGTGGCGATCACATGAGTGAAGCAGTGGGAGCGATCGCATTGTAGATATTAGGTAGGATTCTTTCGGAGTTGCGCTCTGCGCTAAACGCATTTCATCTAGGAGCAAGTACATTCAATCATGACAGTCAATTCTGCGATCGCCGAGATCATCAAAACAATGGAAGGGAGTGAGATCGCATTGCACTGTGGAGCGAGCGATCGCTCGATTGTTTCCGCGATCGCTTTACACTTTCTCCCCAAAGCTCAAAAAACCTGAGCCATTGGAACATCCAGCGCCTTCTGTAGCTCCTGCCGCAACGACTCCAAAAACATCATGTCATTCGTCACATCCGAAACCTCATCTTCAGACAACTCTGCTTCATCTAGCTGACTTTGATAAGCCGCAATCCGAAACTCTAACGCTTCAACCATCGATCGCATCGCCTTTGGAGATAGATTCATCATCATGTTCTCAACTCACTTTGTAAAACTGTTCGCCTATCGATCGTAACGCTTCCTGATAATCATCCATCGGCATTGAGTAACTGGGTTCCCAAAGCCAATGATTCCCATAATCGTTAATCACCCGAAGCTGATTCGGAATTTCAGCCCCCTGATCGAGCTTCCACCAGTTTTTACTGTTGCCTCTATCCGAAAAAGTCGAAATCCCTCCTGAATTTGCTGCTACCCAAGTTTGTCCTTCATTCTCATACAGGTCAATATCTTTCGCTCTAACATTGTTCAATCGGGCAGAGACAGCATTGCCCATCCGATACAGATCAACTGGCGTTCTCCTCATACCAATCCACACAAATTTTTGTTCTAGAGAATTGTAGAGCCTACCAGACGCGATCGCGTTGCACTGTGGAGCGATCGCTCGATGGTTTCCGAGATCGCGCTCTGATTGTCGATTGCTCCGTATCACAAGTGCGGTTCCTACGGAGTTGCGCTTTGCGCTAATCGCTCCTCCAACCAAGTCTCTACATCAGCCAACCTTGTGAAATCGAGTAAGGCTTCGCTGAGGTCTTCGAGGACAGGTAAAGTCAGGGATGAAAGGCGCGACCCTTGCGGTATCTGCGAAGCAGCGCGCATCTCCTCAGAAAGGTCGTGTTTCAAGCGGCGAGTTAGAAGACGAGTCACTAATGCGATCGCTTCCGCCTCCCGTCCTTCCTCCCGTCCTTCCTCGCGTCCTTCTTCGCGTCCTTCTTGGATAAGTAACAGACTCGCGCATCACATCCCTCCTGATAATTTGTCCAATCACTGCTGCTTCAAATTTTAGCCCAGACAGCACGTAGGTCGCTGCCATTGCTTCATGCTGCTGCGACTCATCCACGATGTTCTGAATCTCCCGCACCGCTCGGCGTAGAGTTTGAATCGGGTTATCACTGCGGCTGAGTCCCACAAACGGCAGCAACCCCGGAAACGCCATCAGGTCTTCCGCAGGCACTTCCCAGATGCGGATGACGTTGAACTCGGCATACATTCCCGCAATCTCGAAGCAGTTCTGATACACCCGCTCGGAATTCGTTTCTCGCAAATAGAGCACGACTTGATGAATCGTCTTTTCTAGGAATCTGCGATGCAGACGCAAGCGATAATCTGCTAACCGCATCGGCACATCGTCTTTCGGATCAGTTTGAAACTCGATATGCACGATTTCGGCTTGTCCTTGCAGCAGAATGACGCTATCAGCGCGAATCGGTTCGATGGAAAGTTCAGTTGGACTCAGTTCAGTCAGGGGGACACGATAGCCGAGGAGCCAGCTTGCAAAGTCTTCGGGAAATTGTTCAGCCAGTCGCCGACAAGTGGTATCAAAGCTCATACGGGTATCGTGTGATTCGGTTTTAAGTGTAGTCGATCGCGTCTCACCAAAAAAGTCTGCCTAGCATTCAAAAAAAGTGCCGCTAACCGCCAAAATGGGCTTTTAGCTTTTACTCTGTTCATCTAGGAGTCAGCACAGACAGTCATGACAACCGATGCTGCGATCGCCGAGATCATCAAAACAATGGAAGGGAGTGCGATCGCAACTCTATAATTAATATGCAAAGTGCCAGAGGCTGACCATAAACCTAAAAGCTGCACAAACTTTTTGATTTTGAGTGCCATATCCCTACCAACCGCGATCGCGCTCAATGGTCGATCCGCTCTAACTCTTCGCGTAGCACCCTCCGCAACGTCGCTTCCAACGGTTCACGCTGTTGCTGAATATGTTGACGCAACGCTTCATTAATCAAACTTTGATAGTTACCTCCACCCGCTGCATGAACCTGTTCTCGAAACCACGCCAGAACGTCATCATCCAATCGAATCGTAATGCGAGTTTTTCCGAGCGCGATCGGATCAATCGCGCCCCGTTTCCCCTGACTGAAATCATATTCTGCGTCCATTGTTCATCCCTCTTCATATTGCTTTCGTTCCGAGCGCGTTGCTGTTCGAGCCGAAATTAACCGAATCTCATCGCCACGCCAGGTGTATACCACAACAAGAATTCGACCCAACGCATCCATACCAATCGTGATGAACCGCTCTTCATCAAACCGCTCATCGTTGACAGTGATAGCTAAATCATCGGCAAACACCAACACAGCATCAGCGAAATCAATGCCATGCTTGTTGAAATTGGTCGCAGCCTTACCGTTGTCCCACTGTATGCCATACCTTCGTTATATGTACATCTGTACACACAGTGGAGAAAGGCAACCTAAAATAAAAGTAATCCCGCCCTAAAACGTTAAGATGACCTCGAAAAATACCTTGTCAGGGGTAAAGAAGTAAAGGAAAGCGATCGCGCAGTGTGACAGTTAGGAAAAGGGCAATTGTGCACTGCATTGTTAGGCGATCGCATCAGTTGAGTAGTGGGAGTGAGGGCGATCAGCAACTCTGCTTGTGCGATCGCTTCATTGAAAAGGCAGCGCCTCAAGTGCTACTACTAGCTGAGGCAAATCAGTTTTTACAGTATCCCAAATCACACTTAGATTGACATCATCATACTCATGAACAAGGAGATTACGCATTCCGATCATCTGTCTCCAGGGAAGGGTGTTCATGGCTTGACGAGTTTCTTCCGAAATCCGATTTGCCGCTTTACCCATGATCATAAGCCGTCGATTCACAGAATCTTGAGTCTGGATATCGGACAAAAACGCTTCTTTGGTTTGGTTAGCCACATAGGAAATGGCAAGCCTAGCAGAATCCAAGATGTCATACAGATACTGATCGTCCTTGTTCATAAATGGTCTTTGCGGTGGATAGGATCTGATTGCGTCGATAAGGATTGCGGCTATTTTCAATGCCACCTCGTGTTACTAGATCAACCTCGTGTTCAAACAGGCTTTGCAACTCTTCTTTCATATCCACCAACGTGAAGAGGGTTGGATGAGCATCTGGTAGAAAAGAGACCATCACATCAATATCGCTATCGGCTCGAAAGTCATCGCGCAAAACAGAGCCAAACAGAGCAAACTCGGCAACTTGCCAGCGATCGCAAAATGCCTTCACCTGATCCATCGGCAACTCAATGTTGTTTAATCTCACAGTTCCCCTTGATTCCCTATCCACACTTCTCATTTTAATCTGCAAGCGATCGCATGAGTGAAGCAGTGGAAGCGATCGCAGTATGAATACTAGGTACGGTTCCCTCGGAGTTGCGCTCTGCGCTAAACGCACTTTATATAGGAGTAAGCACAGACAGTTATGACAATCGATGCTGCGATCGCTCTAGCTCTTCTCGAACAATCTGACGCAACTCTTCCTTCAGATCGTGATTGCGGATGTACTCGCCCAATGCTTCATTAATCAGCGTTTGATAGCCGCGATCGCCAGCCTTTGCCTTGAAATACTCCACAACGAAACTATCTAAAAACATATTGACCCGCTGTTTGCCGCGCTCAACAGGTTTGCCGCCCACACGTAACACTGCCCGTTCCATCTGTGCGGCTGTCACCTCTGGAATATCAGATAGATCAATCTCCTCATCCTTCATAGCATCAATCCGCTCCCAATTCGTCTGAGAGGTCTTTGAAGAAGATGCGTTGCTCACGTTTAGTTCCCTCCCGCATTGACAATGATACGAACTTTATCCTGACTTTCCATATGGGCAATCACCACCACTCGCCCGCATAGAAGCCCAAGTGTAATAAACCGCTGTTCACCATAGGCAAAGCGATCGTCTGCAAACGTCAACGTTGCTCCTGCAAAAACCTGAGAGGCATCCACAAAGTCAAATCCATGTTTAACCAGATTCGACTGCCGCTTATTTTCATCCCAGGTAAACTGCATCGCTCAATTATATGTATATTTATGCAGACATTGCCCTGCAACAGCGCAGGTATCCATGCAATGTTTTACCCAACCCGTACAACGATTTAATTCAAACTAGCTGATCAAGACTTTTCGCTGACCTCAGCGTCTGCGGGATAGCAAACCTTTGTGCCTCCCAAACCGCAATATCCACCCGGATTCTTGGCAAGGTATTGCTGATGGTAATCTTCGGCGTAGTAAAACTCAGGAGCTTCCAAGATCTCAGTTGTAATTTCGCTATAGCCTGACTTTTGAAGCTCTTTTTGATACGCATCACGAGAAACCTTTGCCTGTTGACGCTGCTCATCTGAGTAAACGTAAATGCCCGATCGATACTGAGTGCCGCGATCGTTGCCCTGACGCATTCCTTGAGTCGGGTTGTGGCTTTCCCAAAAAAGTTTTAGCAGTTGCTCGTAGCTAATCACGTTGGGATCAAACACAACCAAAACCACTTCGTTATGACCCGTCATTCCAGAGCAAACTTCTTGGTAGGTCGGGTTTGGCGTCGTGCCTGCCGCATAGCCGACAGCGGTTGTAAACACGCCATTTTGCTTCCAAAAAACTCGCTCAGCACCCCAAAAGCACCCTAACCCAAACATTGCCATCTGCATCCCGGCGGGAAACGGTGGCTTGAGCGGATTGCCATTTACAAAATGCTTGGCGGGAACGGGCATTTGGGTTGCACGTCCGGGTAGGGCTTCGTCGGGCGTCGGCAGCGATGATTTTTTGCCAAATCCAAATAGCACCATGGCTTTAAACTCTTCTTTTCAGACTGCTTTACTTTTCTTTATGGTAGCTCAGAACTCACAATCATGAGGGCTTCAAGTTGCTGACTCATCTAGATAGCGGCTCAGGTAAGCATCGGTAGATCCTCCCTGCAATCTCACAAGTGGCTAGTAGAATGTCAACTTTGAGTTGAGGGGTGGAGGAGTGGATGTTCCGATTATTAGACTCTCCCTCTCCTCCTAGTCCCCCATTTCAATCTTGACAAACCACCAGTATCAACAGCACTTAATCTGTCTCATCTGTGGTCAAATCTGCTGCCATCTCTTTCTCACTGGGGTGAAAGTAGTCATAAATTTGCTGGGCAACGTGAGAACCAATCCCTGGAACCTTTGCCAGTCGAGCCGGAGTAGCTTCGCGAATGTAATCAACCGATCGAAACTCTGCGAGCAGTTGCTTTTGGCGATAATGTCCTAGCCCCGGAATTTCATCCAGGCTCGATCGCCGCATACGAGTCGTGCGCTGCTGACGGTGGAAGCTGACGGCAAATCGGTGTGCCTCGTCTCGCAAGCGGCGGAGTAGCTGAACTCCGGGCTGATCTGCCTCAGTAGGCAATGGCTGCGATTCTCCTGGCAAGAAAATCTCCTCGCGTTGCTTGGCAAGGCTCACAACTTTGACCTCTTCTAGCAAATTCATCTCTCGCAAAACGCTGACTACGGCTGAAAGCTGACCTTTGCCGCCATCGATCATCACAACGTCAGGCAAATCTGCCAACGATGAAACCTGCGCGTTGAGCGCCGACGTTTGGGACGCAGGAATCAGGGTTTCGCCCCGAGCCTTGGCATTTGCGTACTTCTTAAAGCGGCGAGAAATCACTTCTGCCATACTGGCAAAATCGTCTGAGTGCCCAGATGCCACTTTAGGATTCTTGATTTTGTAGTGTCGGTAATGCTGTTTTGCCGCAATGCCATCGACAAAGACAACCTGGGAGGCTACCGCATCCGAGCCTTGAATGTGGGAAATGTCGTAGCCCTCAATGCGGCGCGGCAATTCTGGCAGGTCGAGAATTTCTGCCAAGTCGAGCATGGCTTGGGCATTTCGGTCAGCAAATCTCTGAGTTCGAGCGAGTTCAAATTCTGCGTTGCGCTCCACCATTTCCAGCAATTCGGCTTTCATTTGGCGCTGCGGATGCACGATCGCAACTTTTCGACCTTTTGCCTGACTGAGATAGGTTGCCAACATTTCCCCATCTGGCAAGGCATGCTGCACCAAAATATCGGCGGGAATCTCAACCGGATCGACGCTCTGATAGTGTTCTTCTAATACGCGCTGTAAAATCGCTCCCGGTTCTCCAGATTGGGCATCGGCAACAAATCCTAACCGCCCCACTAGGCGACCGGCGCGAATTTGAAAGAGTTGAACGCAGGCGTGGTTTTCGTCGGAGGCAAGCGCGATCGCATCTTGCGATACCGTATCATCGGGCAATGCCACTTTCTGCTCAGCCCCCAGGCTTTTTAGTCCGGCGATCTGATCCCGTAGCCGTGCGGCATGTTCAAAATTGAGATCTTCGGCGGCTCTTCCCATTTGCGCCGTCAAGGTCTCCTCTAATTCGCTCGTTCGTCCCTGAAAAATCATCGCCACCTTCTGAACCGTCTTGCGATAATCGTCTGGAGAGATCATCGACTGGCATACCCCAGGGCATCTACCGATGTCGTAATTTAGGCAAGGACGATCTTTAAACAACGGCTGTGGGCGTTGCCGTAGCGGAAAAATGCGCTTGACGAGGTGAAGCGTTGTTCGTAACGTGCGGCTGTCGGTGTAGGGTCCATAATAGCGATCGCGCTCCTTTGCCATCCGCCGTTTACGGGTGATAAAAATCCGAGGATAGTCCTCAGACCAGGTAATGCAGAGATAGGGATACTTTTTGTCGTCTTTGAGCAGCACATTGAAGTGGGGCTGGTGCTGCCGGATCAGATTTGCTTCTAGCGCCAGCGCTTCGACTTCGGTATCAGTAACGATGACCTCGATCTCCATCACCTGCCGCATCATCAGGGCAATGCGAGGGCGCGTATCGTGACCATTGAAATACGATCGCAGGCGCGATCTCAGCCGCTTCGATTTGCCGATGTAGAGAATTTGATCGCTGCGATCGCGCATATAGTAGACGCCCGGTGCTTGGGGAATCTCCTTGAGACGATCTGCCAAGCGATCAGGGTCTTGAATGAGAGCAAGGGTAGTGGTGGATGAAGTCACAGAGGTTAAGTAAACTTCAAAGCTTTATATAGAGGAAGCATTGTTTAAATTTTAAATCAATCCGCTCCGTTTCCACTGCCGATCACCGAACCGTAGTGATTATAGTCATAGGTATCAATTCAGACTTGTCAGTACGGAAATATGAATTTAGAAGAATTTGAGCACCAAACTCGCGAGAGCTTAGAAACGGCTCTCAGTCAGCTACAGACCGCGATGCTGTTAGTTTCATCCCTAGAAATACAAATTTTAGAATCAGGCAATGCTGTGAAAGATCTCGGTAGAACGATCGAAACATATATTGCAAGCCAGCAAAATGGAGTAGAGCTTTCCGCAACCCGCCATCGATAATTGAGCCGCAATTGAGCCGCTATGAAGCATTGAACAGAAGATTGACCGGAAGAGTGCATCAAAAAATTGGGACAGTACAAACCGTGAGGCAAGGTTGAGGCGACTTTCAGAACGTCGTTTCCAACCTTCCTCATTTTTGTTGATGGGTTATTCTTCACCTCCTGATTGGGATCTGGCTAACTCTTCGCGAATAACTGCAATCAGATCTGCTAAACGAATCGGTTTAACGAGGTATCGCCTTGCGCCCAAGTTCAAAGCTCGCTGCTGATCTTTTTGAAATGCATAGGCAGAAACAATAATTACCGGAATAGATTGCCACTCCGGATGCTGCTGAAGCCGCTCTAAGAGAAAATAGCCGTCAATATCAGGAAGTTTTAGATCAAGCAGAATCACTTGAGGATCAAACTCTGCGATCGCCGACTCAAATGGGCGACCTTCAGCTAACGCTAGCACACTGTACCCGCAATAACTGAGGTAGTCATTCATCAATCGCCGATTCGCTTCATTGTCCTCAATCAGTAAAATCCGAACTGGTGGGTCGGAAGTTGGTTCTTGAGTTGTCATCGCGTATGCACCCGTGTTGACTATCATTGTCGGTCAACGGTGGATATTAGGGAGCGACTTTATCGAGTTGCTTCCCAGGCAAGCTTACCGCCAGCATAATACTGGCTTGTATAGAATTTCACATCCTTATTCAAACAAACTCAAGTCAATCTGAGCAACTTTGCACAAAAATTGCTTTCCTTGAGGGCGATTTCACACAGAAATTCAGCAACGCCTCCTAGTAGATTGTCAACGTTGAGTTGAGGGGTAGAGGGTAGATAGAGATGTTACCCATCCACTCATCCACTCATCCACTCATCGATTCCCAGTTCATCATTTCAATCTTGACAGACCACTCGAGCCATTTGCGAAAGCAATGTCAAGCGGTGTCTTGAGAAGCGGGTTAACTGAGATTGTCAACGGGGAGCCAAGGGTTAACTGGAAAGCTTACAAATTTGGGTTTGCTAAAACTGCCCTCGCGATCCGCTCTGGCTCGCCTAGCATCACCACTGAACAGGGCACTTGCTGAGCCACTTGAAACGTGATGTCACCGACTAATAAGCCTCCAGCACTGCTAGAACGGCGGGACGATCGCAGCACAACCAAATCGCTAGAGTGTGCAGCACTCAAAATTGCTTTAACAACATCATCACTGGGAACAACCTGCACCTCAGACTCATAGGCTGGATGATTTTTCTCGCTCAAAAGCAGAAGCTGAGAGTGAATCCAGGCTTGTTTGCTAGCAGATGTTTTGCGATCGCAAATGTGCAAAATGATCAGCCGTCCCTGATTTTCTGTGGCAATCGTCTGGGCGAGTTGCAGCGCGGCAAACGATCGCTGAGTCAGGTTTTCTACCGGAACTAAAATTTGCTGCATATCAGAGGGCGACTTTAGCAACTGAGTCACCGCCACAGGGCAGTGAGATGCCCACAGCACACTATCAATCACGCTACCAAACAGCCGTTCTTGAAAGCGACTGCGCCGTTGCCAGCCCATCACGATCAAGCTGGCATTTTGTTCTCGGCTCGATCGACTAATGCCCTGAGCAATTTTGTCATCAATCCGCAGTACTGCCTCTACTTCAGCGTTTAACTCTTTACAGATATTGACGGCGTTGTCTAGCAGGGTTTCGCTGCGTTTGATGGCAGCTTGCAACTGAGGCGTGTCGAGTTGCCCATGATGCACCGCGATCGCAAACGGCACAATCTGCCCAGACTGTTGATGGGCAATCAATGCAGCCATTTCCAGCAAATACCGTTCGGTGTCAGGGTTAGAGATCGGCACGATGATTCGCGACGGATCGATCGCGGCTAACCCTGACTCTGCCGTGAGATCAAGCACTTCAGGTGGGAGGTTTTGCGTTCTCAACCCGTCGGCAAAGCGGGTTGTGAGAATGGGGCCCAAAATCGATGTCACCAGCATGAGGACAATCACGCTATTCAATACCCCTTCGGTCAGCATGCCAACGCGATAGCCAACGAGCGTCGCCGCTAACGTTGCAGCAACTTGGGGCAGCGACAGCGACCACATGGTTAGCGCTTCTTGCCAGGTGTAGCGGTAGGCGAGTTTGGCGAAAAATGCAGCAACAAATTTACTGCCAATCAAGCCCAGAACGATCGCAGCAGTTAGCCCAAAAAGTTGGGGACTCGTAAAATTCTTGATAAAGGCTGGAATCCGAATCAGCAGCCCCATATTGACAAAGAAAATCGGGATAAACAGCACGCTCCCGACGAATACAATTTTTTCTTTAACCGGGCTATCTCCGACGACGCGGTTTACGGCTAGCCCCGATAAGAATGCACCGACAATCTTCTCAACCCCAATCAGTTGGGCACCAACAGATGCCAAAAACAGCGCCAGCAGCACGAATAAGAACTGATTACCTTCATCGTTGCCAGAGCGCTTGAAAAATTCTTGCCCAACCCGATCAACCCCCACCAAAATCACAACGGTATAAACTGCTAGCGAACCGAGGAGAATCACCAGCTTGAGCGGAGAAAAGTCACCCGCGTTGATACCAATGCAAATGGCTAGGACGAGCAATGCGCCAATGTCAGTAAAAATGGTTCCACCGATGGTGACGGTAACAGCCTCATTGCCAACTACGCCCAATCGGCTCACGATCGGATATGCCAGCAGCGTATGCGATGCCAGCAACGACCCGATCAGCGTCGCTGCATTCCAGTCAAACCCAAATAGCCGCCCGACCCCGATCCCAGTCACTAAAGGAACCAGAAAGGTAAACGTGCCAAATCCCATCGAGCGATCGCGAGTTTGATTAAACTGCCCGATATCGACTTCTAAGCCCGCGACAAACATCAGGTAAACTAACCCAATATCTGATAAGAGCCGCATCGATTCTGATTCTTGATTGAGAACCTGGAACCCGTCAGAGCCAAGAGCGACGCCTGCTGCCAACAGCCCAACCAATCCGGGCAAGCGAATCCGCTCAAATAAAAGAGGAATCACCAAGATCACAGTAAGCAGGATAACAAAAGGGACAATGGGTTCTTGGTGAGCCGGACTTGCAATTAGTAGCATGCACTAGTTTGGGTTATATGTTTGGGTGAGATAAGCTGAAATCATTCCATCACAACCCTACAGATACCGGGTGATGTTTTGTCCTACAACCCACCTAAAGATGAATCTGGCTGAGGATCACCCGCAAGCGATCGTAGTCGTCTTTGAGTAACAAACTTAGCATGCGCCCGGCTTGCACAAGCCAAGCACGGTCAGCTTTTCTGAGTTGGTAAATTTCTCGAATGGTGGCGGCGGTGAGGGCATCAACCGGAGCGCCTCCAACTTGCAGCAGGGTTCTTAGAAAATCAAGCTGATCGCTAAATCCTACCACTTCTGGGGCGGTGCAATGATGCACGGCTTGGTGAATTTGGGGGGGGCGCGGTGGCAAGTGTTGGAATACGCCTTCTAAGGCAGAAGAGCCGTTTTTCTGGGTTGGGCTAGATCGATAACCCACGATCGCCGCGCGAAATTCGGTCTTCAGCATGGCAAAGATTTGCGGCTGTTGTTCTCGCAATTCTTGAAGCGACATCCCCAATGCTCTTGCCCGATGCACCGTGTCGATTGGGCTAGTGGTGGCATGGTAGACCACCGCATAGATCACGTTTCCCGTTTCTTCGTCGATCGATTTCACCCAACTGCCAAACGGAGGCATCACCGGAAAACTCAGATCATCGGGATCTAGGCACTGACATAAAAATTCGGTCGTTGCCGTTTCGATCACCTCGGCAATGTGGTCGGGCGATCGCGACTGAGCCGCAAATTGAGGAAGGGGAAGACGCATACGCTATTTTTTCTTCTTGCTGCCGCTCTCGACCGGCGACAGTTCTGACATGCGGAAAGTGATGAGTTTATCCCAATTGCCGCCCTCAAACAGAACGGCAACTTTGCCATCGCTAATGCGTTGCACCAATCCTTGAAACCCGTAGTAGGTATCATTAATATTTGTGACACGGACAGCAGCACCAGGTAAAAGCATAATTAATGAAGCAGAGGTTGGATCTTCTCAAGTGTACAAGCCGTGATTCACGAGTGGTAATCGATCCCTACATTTTGTCTAAAATTTCAGGCGTTGTCTAAAATTGGCGACCGATTCGACCAGCCCAAGGGCAAGAAAATTCATCAGCAAGGCGGCATTTCCATAACTGAGCCAAGGCAGCGGAATTCCAGTTACGGGTGAAAGATTAATTGTCATGCCGATATTGATTGTGACTTGAAAGATAATCATCGAGAAAACACCGATCGCAATCAGCGACCCAAAATCATCTTTGGCGTTTTGGGCAATCACCAGCAGCCGGTAGCAAATCAGCAAGAATGCCAGTAAAACGGCAGCGGCTCCGATGAAGCCCAGTTCTTCTCCGATCGCGGTGAAAATAAAGTCAGTGTGCTGTTCAGGAATAAAGTTGAGTTGCGTCTGGGTGCCTTTGTAGAGTCCCCGTCCCCAAAATTCGCCTGCCCCGATCGCGATTCTAGACTGAATCAGGTGATACCCTCCGCCGAGCGGATCTTGCTCTGGGTTCCGAAACATCATGAGCCGGTCTTTTTGGTAATCTTTGAGCACAAATTCCCACAAAAAGCGCCCCAAGCCGCCTGCCACTAAGTTGAGCACCACCGGGGCGAACGTGCCATAGGTTTTCCAGGGCAGGGTTTTCCAGGCAATGACGCCAACTAGCGCGATCCACAGCGCGATCGCAGCAATACCGATGCCCCAGACCGGCAGCAGCATGTTAAACAAAATGGCTGAGATCACCGGAGACACCAGCAGCAAAAGCCATCCAGGATTGGCGTTGCCCCAATAGAGCATCCCCAGGGTAATCGCCCCAAACACGAGCGATGTTCCTAAATTCGGCTCAACAAACACCAGCACCCAGGGAATGCCAGCAACCGTCAACACCTTGATCACCATCGGAATCGTAGACGCCGATCGCTGATGGAGCAGCGCCGCGATCGTAATAATAATGCCAAGCTTGGCAAACTCGGAGGGCTGAAGATAAAATCCGAAGACGTTGATCCACCGCTGTGCGCCCAGCCCTTCTGTCCCAAAAAACATCACTAGCAGCAACATGCCATTTGTGATACCGTAGACCCACCATTTCCACTGCAACAGTTGATCATAGCGCCAACGAGCAATCAGCATCGCCAGTCCAATACCAATGCTGCCTGTGATCCAATGCCGCCACCAGTCGGTTAGCTTCGCATTTGCCTCTACACTGCCGATCATCAGACCACCTAGAATCGTTAAGCAAATCGGAACGGTAAACAGCAACCAATCCATATCTTTCCAAGGCTGTAGTAGCCCTTTGAGATAAGGCGGTAAAACCGGTTTGGATTTACGGAACATGACTCGGTTGGGGGTGGAGGTTGAACTGTGGGAATTGGGAATCATTTAAACCCTCATGCTAACCGTTTATCCTTGAAAGTACGGATCGAACATTAGGCGAGGGCAGCAATCGACACTCTCGCTGCAATTTGACTTGCGATCGCACTTAACGCCTTGGCAGAGGCAGAATCCGGATCGGCAACTACGATCGGCACGCCGCGATCGCCACCCTGACGCATCGCAATTTCTAACGGAACACAGCCCAGCAACGGCACGTTCAGTTCTTGAGCCGTCTTTTCGCCACCTTGAGAACCAAAGATGTCGTACTGCTTATCGGGCATGTCTGGCGGAATAAAGTAACTCATATTCTCCACAATGCCAAGCACCGGCACATTGAGTTGCTGAAACATCTTTAAGCCGCGACGAGAATCAAGCAGGGCAACGGTCTGAGGCGTCGTTACGATCACGGCTCCTGCCATCGGCACAGCTTGAGCCATGGTGAGTTGAGCATCTCCGGTACCGGGGGGCATATCGACGATGAGATAATCTAAGTCGCCCCACTGCACTTGATATAAAAATTGGCGAATGACGCCGTTTAACATCGGACCGCGCCAGATCACGGGCTGATCCTTATCAATTAAAAACCCCATCGACACGAGCTTGACGCCATGATTAAACGCAGGTTCAAGCACTTCGCCTTGGGGAGACTGCCGAACGGCGATTTGAGAGCCTTCTAGCCCCAGCATGGTTGGCGCATTAGGTCCATAAATATCGGCATCAATCAGTCCAACTTTTGCCCCCATTTGTGCTAGCGCCACCGCGACATTGACCGCCACAGAGCTTTTTCCAACACCGCCCTTGCCGCTCGAAACCGCGATGATATTTTTAACGCCGTCAATCCCTGTCCGATCGGGCAGCCCTTTTTGGTGAGGGGTTTCTGCCGTCACATCGACCTGGATCTGCTCCACGCCGGGTAGCGTTTTGATCGCCCGCTCACAGTCTTCAACGATAAATTGACGCAACGGACAGGCAGGCGTCGTCAACACCAGTGTAAAACTGACATTTCCGCCCTCAATGTTGACATTGCGGATCATGTTCAAATCCACCAAACTCTTTTGCAGTTCAGGGTCTTGAACGGGTCTAAGGACTTCTAAAACAGATTCAGAATTAAGTGTTGTCAGCATTTTTCAAGCAAGATGCGATCGCGCAGCAAAACAGCGTCTTTTCGATCTTACCGTTATGCGGATGCCCTCTTATCGATTCGACCTTGATTCCACCTCAAACACAGGTTAGAAATCAAAACAACCCTGCTGAGATGACTTGCGCCGCAGTTCTGGCTCAGGATGCTCTGCCGCTTGGGCTAAATCTGAGGCAACTCTCGCCGCATAAGGCTTGATAATTGACCAAATCAACGGGGACAGCCATCCATGCAGCGTCATAGAGTAAGTGATTCGGGTACCACACAGGGTTGATTTAACTTCATAAGTTACCCGTTCTTCCATGCCCGGAATCGCCAAAACCCGAACCTTCAAAAGTTCTCCGGGATCAACCCGCTCAACAAAGATCCGAATTGGAAACGGGGAGAGCCGCGTCACCGCTTCGTAAATTAGCCCTGGCTTGGCAACCAGCCCTCGCGGTACGTTGGTGCTCGATAATAAGGGATGCCATGACACATCATCCAAATCGATAATTTTCTCCCACAAAACATCTGCCGAGGCAGTGCTGACTGCTTGGTAGGTTTTGGCAAGCGATCGCTCCGCAGTTGTGCTTTGCGCTAATCGCTGCCTACGGCGGTGCTTGCATCGGAAGAATTTCCACGGAGTATGAAACATGGCGATTCTCCTTAGAACGAGATAACAAAGTGACGATCGACCCATCAGGCAGTCTAATATGCTAAGCGATCGACGCCTGGAGTTGTCATCTTTCTAAAAGCTGAGGCAAGAGTCAGTTTAGAGTCAGCCCTTGGTCAGGAGCCTAGATACAGCTTGTTCAAGCTTAAGAAATGAAGGCTCGCTCCGGCTGCCAAACCCTAGTGAGTTCACAGAACTTAACGAGGCTCAGAGGGGCTTAATCATCAGTAATTTAGCGTTTTTCCGAACAGGCAAAAGTGCTTTTCAGCGCCAATTCACGGTAGTCTGAATAAACTGCACAAAACCAAGGCAATGATTGAAGGGTAGCCCTTTTCCTGCGGAGACGGGAAAACTCGGATCTCTTGTCTCCCTCTCTTGCAACAAAGGGGCGAGGAGCGAGAGGATTTCTAGAGGTTGCCCGGTTGCAAGGTTGGGTTGCAGAGACTTTGTTGTGCCATTTCCGAACCCCATAAAACGCTATTTTCTGTTCAGGAACCGCGATATATGACTGCTTTTTCCACCTCAGAAAAGACGACCTCCCAAGCACTGCCACCGTCGGATTCTCGCGATCGCGTGAGCCATTGGCTCAAATCGTTTCAAGATAATGTTTGTCAAGGCTTAGAAGCGGTGGATGGAGCAGGCAAATTTCAGGAAGACAGTTGGGAACGCCCAGAAGGTGGCGGTGGGCGATCGCGGGTGATGCGCGAAGGAAGGATTTTTGAGCAAGGCGGCGTCAATTTTTCGGAGGTCTGGGGAAAAGATTTACCACCCTCAATCTTAGTGCAGCGTCCGGAAGCGAAAGGTCACCATTTTTACGCGACCGGCACCTCCATGGTTTTGCATCCTCGCAATCCTTACATTCCAACGGTTCACCTCAACTATCGTTATTTTGAGGCAGGTCCGGTGTGGTGGTTTGGCGGTGGCATTGACCTGACGCCCTACTATCCTTTTGAAGAAGACGTCATTCATTTCCATCACACCCTCAAGTCAGTATGCGATGCTCACCACCCGGAGTATTACCCCACCTTTAAGCTATGGTGCGATGAATATTTCTACCTCAAGCATCGCAACGAGACGCGCGGCGTCGGTGGAATTTTCTTTGACTATCAAGATACCCAGGGAGTGTTGTACCCCGTTTCTTATCCGGGTTCGCAGTTGGATACCCCGGCGGCGCGGCGGAGCGAGGAAGTGGGCGCGGTGCAGAATCGGACGTGGGAAGAGTTGTTTGCGTTTGTGCAGTCTTGCGGAAATGCGTTTTTGCCAGCTTATGTCCCGATCGCAGAACGCCGCCACACGATGGAATACAGCGATCGCGAGCGCAACTTCCAACTCTATCGGCGCGGACGCTATGTTGAATTTAATCTGGTCTACGATCGCGGCACCATTTTTGGCTTGCAAACCAACGGGCGTACCGAATCGATTTTGATGTCATTGCCGCCTCTAGTACGGTGGGAATATGGCTTTGAGCCAGAACCCGGAAGTGCAGAAGCTCGGCTCTATGACGTTTTTTTGAAGCCTCAAGATTGGGTGAACTGGTCAAACCATTGAAAGTCCTAATCTAAAGTCTTGCTCTAAAGTCTCGTCTGGTTAGGTCACACTATTTATGATTTTGTTCAAAATGCGTTAACAAGATCGAATTCGCTGTCCTTCGTTGTTTCTTATAAAAACCTGCTTCCTTGCCTAAAAAGCATACCAAGCCTCAAACCTACGTTAGCCTTCTGCGGCTTGTGGGCTAACTAGCTTAGTTGCTTACGATCGCGGCGATTGGTTTTTACCAAGCCCTATGCGATCGCGCTAAAGGAGGTCTAATGGTTTACATGGAGCAGAAGGCAATTCAAATGGAGCAGAAAACCTACACCACTCAAGATGGCACAGCCGTTGTTATTCTTCAGCCGTCAGGTCGCCTAGACATTACAACGGCGTGGCAATTTCGGCTCAAACTGCAAGACTGCATCGTGAAACAAAGCAATCACATCGTTGTCAACTTAGGGCAGGTTAATTTTATTGATAGCTCTGGACTTACCTCTCTAGTGGCTGGAATGCGCGATGCTGATAAGTTTAGAGGAAGTTTTCGCATTTGCGACGTGCATCCTGAAGCAAAACTTGTGTTTGAAGTAACGATGATGGATTCAGTCTTTGAGATTTTTGAAACTGAAGAAGAGGCATTGGAAGGCTTATCGAGAAATCTAGAAAATTAGGCTGAAGAAATATTGCAGTCTGGGCAGATAAAAGACGAGATCCCACTGTAGCAAGCCGTTGTAGTTGCTGAGTTTCTAGGCAGGCTCGTTGATGCCGAGATAGAAACAAAGCGAACAGGCTTTCAAGCGTTTTGTCAGCTACTCAAAATGTTGTAGATCGGCTCGGAGCCGCTGCTTTGATGGCACTGTGCCACATCATGTCCTAAAGTAGGCGCTGCTTGCTATAGGTATAAGCCCCCATCAATGCGCCCCACAGCGCGGCTCCGGTTTCTGGATCAACCCCTTTGTCGTAGCTCAAAAACTGGGTTGCCCTCGCTTCAAACCCTAACGCAACTTGGATCGTTTTGCCTTGGTATGAAAAACGGCAGCACGCCTCAGACGCAGGGGCGGCAACAAAGCAATCGGCGTTCTGCGTCACCTGAAGAAGGCATCCTGGCAGAAGGGTGATGTGGTCTTCGGTGAGGTTTTCCAATAACTCAGGGTGCTGCCCCCCGGTTTTCACGGCGGCGGGATCTTTGAAAGCATAGTACTGGATGCTGATCTCAGAGTGATGCTCTTGCAAGCGCATCAGGCGTTGGCGGTAAGGATGGTCTAGATTGATAATATTGGCCTGTTCAGCAAACAAGGTGATGCTGTCTTGGCTAAACAGAGGAACAGGACGCTGCCACATGCGTAGATGGACAAACCAAGCCGGACTTGCCATAGCCTGCTCTCGGTTCTCAAATTCGCCGGAAAGATATTGCGCGAGAATAGTCAAGGAAGACATGACAGAAAATTAGCCGTTAAAGCAAGAGACGTTGAGGCAGATTATAGTAGATTAAGACTTAATGCAAAGTTTCTGGCAGCCCTCATGCCTGGTTTCTTCACTGGGCGAAAAAGAGGTTAAGAGGGGGTGTCTCCTTTTATTAAGAGGAGGGCTGTTTTTGAGGGTTTAAAAAACAGGGTCTAAGACGTTCTGCCCGATCGTTTGAATCCATCATCGTGTTGAGTATTAATGCTTGCCGTACCACATTCCCCCGCCCCCGATCGATCATCCTGAGTATCTCAAGCATCGGGAGTGGATGCAACGAGCGTTGGAACTGGCCGAACTCGCAGGAGCGCAAGGAGATGTGCCTGTAGGAGCCGTGGTTGTAGATGCTCACGGCAGGCAGATTGCTGAGGCACAAAATCGCCGAGAGCGCGATCGCGACCCAACTGCCCATGCCGAGATTTTAGCACTCAGAGCCGCCGGGCAAACCCTTCAAAGCTGGCATCTCAACGACTGTACGCTTTACGTCACCTTAGAACCGTGCCCGATGTGTGCAGGTGCGATCGTGCTGTCGCGGTTAGGGCGTTTGGTGTATGGAGCCGACGATTTAAAAGCGGGTGCCATTCGGACGGTGCTCAATTTGCCCGATAGTCTGGCATCGAATCATCGTGTCCCCGTGCTGAGTGGCATTCTAGAATCTGCCTGCCGCGAACAGCTACAAACCTGGTTTGCTCATCGTCGCTGATCGCGGCGCTAGGCTGTCTCGCACAAGTTGCGCGGTTTGCTCAGCGCTATCGATCACGGCAAGCGCTGCGGCTCGCTCTGCCATTTGATCTAAGCGCATCCGCTCTTTCAACAGTGTCAGTACAGAATTTTGAAGCATGTCTGGGGTTAGCTCTGATTGACGAAAGAGAATCGCTGCCCCCGCGTTTGCAAAAACAGTGGCGTTATAAGTCTGATGATCTTCTGCGGCAAACGGATACGGAATCAAAATCGAAGGCGTGTGAGTCACGGCTAGTTCAGTCAGCGTCCCGGCCCCGGCTCGACTGATCGCTAAATTTGCGCGCTGAAACAGGGCTGCCATATTGTGATAGAACGGCAACGCCCGGTAGTGCGGGTGAGCTAGCCCACGTAAGTCTGGGTCACTTTCTCCTGTGATGTGAACCACCCAAGCGCCCGCTTCAAACCATGCGGGGGCGCACTGCCGTACCAATTGATTTAATGCCACGGCTCCTTGGCTGCCGCCCACGACCACGATTAAGGGAGCCTCTTTGGAGATGGCTAAGTCTTTCAATGCGGTTGGGTCTGGGGCAGAGCGAAACTGCGATCGCACGGGTGTGCCAACACAAATCGTTTTTGCATTCTTCAAGTACTTGGTTGCCGACTCAAAGCCAAGTGCCACCGTTGAACACCAGGGCGCAAATAGGCGCGTTACCTTTCCAGGAAGAGCATTCGACTCGTGCAAAATCACGGGTAAGCCTAGCGATCGCGCTGCAAAAAGAGCCGGTCCAGCAATGTAACCCCCCGTGGTAAACACGCCACTAAACTGACCCTCTCGTAGCAGTTTTCTAACCTTGAAAACTGATCCCATCAGCCCCAGTAGCGTTTTAAGCGTTCCGAGTCCCAGCTTTTGCTGAAAGCCTCCTACCTTGACGGTGTGCAGGCGGTAGCGATCGCTCACCAGTTTTGTCTCTAGGCGATCGGGCACGCCCAGCCATTCGATTTGGTAGTCGGCAAGCTGTTCGGCAGTTGCGATCGCGGGAAATAGATGCCCTCCAGTGCCACTTGCGGCAATCAGCAAACGGGGCAAAGTGGGGGGACGCAGATCAGGGGGCTGAGCGGGAGGAGGTTGCACAGGTTAGGGCAAAAATTGAATGGCAAAAAATAATAGAGCAATCATACACTCTCCTTGATTTTTGCACGGGCTAAAAATCTTGGGACTGATGTAACACTTTTTCGTTGGCAACGGATGGGAGAGCGGAGGTCGCGAATGAACGGATGAAACAGTACCTAGTCTTCTCATCCGGTACATCTGTTAGCCAATCCGCTGCCAGTGCGTCAGTCCTAAATCTATGAAATCCACGATTTGGCAAAAATTTCGCTGTTCAGAGCAGTTGCAGTGTATAGTTATCTGGAAGTCTACCTTGTCTTAGACGGTGCCTTATGCGTTACCTTTCGACTTTGCCAACCGCCCCCATGTGTTTAGTGCTTGTTGCAAAGTCAAGGTTGAAGTCTTGGAAAACAGCGTTTTTCCTGACGTTTGGAGTTGCGATCGCGCTGAACCAGTTGCCCCTGAATCGTGCTGATGCTGCAACTCCAGAAACCGCTCCCGCCGCCCTCAAACAAGTATTGACACAAATTGATACTGCCGCAACAAACAAGAATGTCGCTGGTGTTCTTCAGTATTACAGTCCTAAATTCACCCACTCTGATGGCTTAACCCGCCAAACCCTGGAGCAGTCTTTAACCCAGTTGTGGAAGCAGCATCCTCAACTGACCTACCGGACAGAGTTGAAATCTTGGCAACCGATCGCGTCGGGCATTCAGGCTGAAACGGTGACTTATATCACTGGCACGCAAACCGTGAATGGTCAGCAACTCAAGCTTGATGCCTCTCTAGAGACGCGCCACAAAATTGAGAATAATCAGATTGTCCGGCAAGATGTGATAGCTGAGAACAACCGCATTACATCGGGTCAGAATCCGCCCTCGGTGAAAATCAATCTTCCCAGTCAGGTTAGACCTGGGCAAGAATTTAGTTTTGATGCGATCGTGCAGGAGCCATTGGAAAATGATTTGCTCTTAGGCTCGGTGCTCGAAGAACCTGTAACGGCAAATGGCTATCTAACGTTTCCCACTGTTGACCTGGAGTTGCTCTCGTCTGGGGGTGTCTTTAAGGTGGGTCGCGCTCCAAAAACCCCTACGTCGCAATGGATTTCAGCAGTTCTCGTCCGTCATGGCGGCATAACGATGGTGACTCAGCGCCTCCGGGTTGTTGATGGTAAATAAGGATTGGCGCTAATAGAGTCGAGGCTGGCTAAATTGCAGATATTTAGTCTGGCAGTCTTTGATCTAGCCTTCAAACTGCCCTCACCCTAGTAGATTATCAACTTTGAGTTGAGGGATAGAGGGGTGGATGGTTTCAATTACTAGACTCCCCCTCTCCCTCTCTCTCCGTCTCCTCCTAGTCCCACATTTCAACCTTGACAGACCACTAGTTTTATTCTGCAACTCACCAGAAACGAGACGGTTATCCCTCCAGTTTTACCTAAAAAGACGTAGTGAAGAATAACTACAATAGGGATATGTGAACTAACTATAGTCTATGCAAGTCGGACGCTTCTTTTCGCTTCAAAAAGGACGAGTCGGGCAATATCTTTCCCCCAGGGTTTTAGTTGTCAAAACTCCGTTTCGTGCGGTGCCAGATTCTGAAGCAGGAACCTATTTTGGCTTTGAGAAACTCCCTCAAGCGCAGAATTTTGCCTTGCATCTCGCAAGTTGTGGGTATCGGTTTCAGCTTCGGCGTGCTCAGATGCTCAAACCGTTTCCTTACGAGATAAAACTTTTTGGAACGGCTGCGATCGCTACTTTGTTGGCACATTGGGATCGAGTCGATCAGCAACAACTTTCCGCCGAGCGTTGGGTAGAACGTTCGTGGGATCACAAGCCTGTTCCTGACCAAAGGGTAGCTTAGAACCACGAGTGCCACACCCGACTCCATTCGTGGTCTCAAGCTGAGATGAGTGCCTTCGTCTGCTTAGCATCTTCTTCGTGCCACAGCAGACCATCAGGCTCCTGCTTTTGCTCTCTAAAAGCAAGAAATGAGGCGGAAAGGCAGACCGTATGGATGGTTGCAGTTGTCGTGAATCTGCACTACAATTAGTACATTAGTACAAATGATTCAGGTTCTTTTTCCATGACGAAGCATTACATTCTCCACCTTGACCCCGCTGCCAAGTACGAATGGGATCGCTGCTCTTTGAGAGATCCAATCACTGCTGATCGTCCTGCCTTTGCTGAGTTAATTGCCGAGGCAGTTGATGATCAGTCAGGCTCTTACTTGGTTGCCGTAAATATTGAAGTTCAGATTTTAGAGAAAGCTGCGCCTCAGTCTCAAATGTCATCTCCGAGTATGTCTGAGTTATCGTCTCGCGCTGCTCTGCCTCAGCTACAGGAGCTTGTGGCGTAGGTCTCTCTCAGGTTCGTGGTTGCTTTTTTCAATCTCCCGCTTTTTTAATTTCCTATTTGTTCCTAGCCTCTGCTGTTCGTAGTCTGTAGTCCGTGGGACTCTTTGGCTACTGACCCTTTTACGTTCAAGGAATGTTGAGTCATGAAATTTCGTTTAAATCAATATCCTGCCGCGATCGCGCAGGCTGCCCACCACGTTAACGAGTTAGATCTAAATATCGCTGAGATTCGCCAACACCTTGCCCGGCTAGAAGGTAATGCGGATTTGGTCGTCGCCTTTGAAACGGCTCTTAAAAATGACAACCAGCGCAAAGCCCGCCGCTTTGAAGTGTTGCAAGTGAATCAGGAATATGCTCATGCTGTGGATGCGCTCAACCGTGCCTCCACCGAAAAAGCAAATGCGTTGGCGCATCTAGAGCATTTGCGTAATGAGTTTAGCGTGGCAAAGTTAGAGGCACGCCTCTCCATCGCTCAGCAACTTGCCGGGCTTGATTCCCGTGAGTTGGTAGGTCTATAGACTTGTTTTTCTGGGTAAAGGTTGAGCAGTAGAGCACTGTGTTCTACTGCTTTTTTATGGGGAGATCTATGGTCTATAGTTTCTTAGGCACTCAAGATTTTGTTTGGATATTAGCAACGAACGATAAGTTAGAAAAACGACCTTCCCCGATTGAGAAAAGGTCGCTAAGTTGATTCAAGTTCTCAGCTAATAGATTAATTGAAGTAAGGGCAATTATGCAAGAACATGTGGTGGAGGTCATTCGAGAATTGATGAAAACTCAAGGCATGAGTATTCGCAAAATCTCAGCCCAAATTGCAAAAGAAAATGGAGGGAGTGATTTAGGATATACTCAGCAAATCAATCGCATTCTAAACGATCCTGACTATGATCCCAACTTTTCTACTGTTGAAAAGATTCTTTCTGCATTAAAGTCTTCGCTGTGGCAAACATCGCTCAATTTTGATATTAAACAGCTTGAATCTCGATTAGATCGATTATCGAATGATGTTTCAGAAATGAAACAGACAATTTTCGATCTAAGTCAGATTATGGGCGCGATCGCAAAGCATTTAGATCAGCAAAAATAGAGGCATCTAAGCTAATTTTGTGGCTCTAGAGGCATCTCACTTCGCTTTCTAGAAACAGGTTGCCAGTCGAATTTGGGGGGCAAAGTGCTACGATCGCAAAGCAACCTTCCTTTTAACAAAGGGATTTCTATGTCGTTCATGATTTTACCCGAAGAACTCGACTTTTATCGCACAGAATTAGCCGGTCATGCTGCTGCCCTCGATGCTCTCCAAGTGATTGAAGACTGCGACGGAGATCTAGAAGATGCGGCGATTTCTTTAGCCATTCGCTCAGGGCAAGAACCAGAAAACAACGAGCGCTGGATCGAAGGACTCTCGAAGCGGTGGCGGCATGTGCTGTGTCGAGCAGACCTTAAAGAAGGGCTAGAAGACGGGTTAGCAGGGGGCATCATCGACGCGATCGTAGAACATACCGAATTGCCTACTCGCCTTGCTGTCCCTGTTGCGCTCTACGTTCTCAAGTCAGGGGTACAAAATTTTTGCCAGCCTTTAGAAGAGAAGATCGCCTAAAATTCTTACCCATTTAAACGGGTAAAAAATGAGTTACAGACGTTGGCGAGTGGTCTACCCGCCTCTTGCTAAAGGTTGCCGAAGGCATCCGCAACCATGGGTTAGGCATGGGTTAGGCATGGGTTAATAAATTGGTTAGCGCAAGTCTAGTCCCCTCATGGTAACCGAGCAGCGGTACTGACATCAAAGACGTAGGTTTCGCCGTGGCTAAGATAATCGACTCGATTTGCCAACCCTGCATCCTGCACTGCTTTGATAAAATCATCTAAGGGTGACTTAAAAACCGTGTAATCGTTGTAGTGAATGGGGATTGCTTTGCGCGGCGAAATAATCTGACGTGAGTTCGACGGATTAAAAGATGGCAGGAGGGAGAGCAGGCAAGCCTTTTGGCTGCAAGTCGAGCGA
>NZ_WVIE01000038.1 GCF_010091945.1 Myxacorys almedinensis A | reverse complement strand
GCTCATCAGGACAAATCAAACAACGCTTTCCTAATCTTGCTTCCTTTCCTCTCCTTCAAGATGGATAAAGTCGAGTTTAGATCATGGCTTTTTAGCCAGAATCGAACTTAGGCTAATCTAATTCAAGTAGAGCAAAAGCAAGCACTGAACAGACAGTTGGTAAGATTGTTCTGAGCAATATTTTCAACCGTTGCTACCATGTTGCCAGACCCTAATCTTGAGCTTTCGGTTGTGATTCCGTTTTATAACGAGGGTTCAAACATTGACTGTTTGTTTGAACGGCTGTTTTGTGCCTTAGACCGATTAGAGGTCAACTATGAAATTATTTGTGTTAACGATGGCAGTAAAGACAATACGCTAGATGGGTTGTTGCAGCAACACCACTCCAACCGCTTGGTAAAGGTTGTCAATCTGTCCCGTAATTTCGGCAAAGAATTAGCGCTGACCGCCGGATTAGACTACACAAGTGGAGCCGCGATCGTACCCCTTGATGCCGATCTGCAAGACCCGCCAGAACTCATCCAAGAAATGATGGAGAAATGGCGTGAGGGCTATGATGTAGTGTACGCGACACGCCGTTCTCGGCAGGGAGAAAGCTGGCTTAAGCGTCTTACTGCTGCTCTGTTTTACAGCGTCATGGGTTCGATCGGCGATGTTCCGATTCCTCACAATACGGGAGACTTTCGATTGCTCGATCGCCATGTGGTAGACGTGATTAAGCAAATGCCAGAGCGCACCCGCTTTATGAAAGGTTTATTTGCTTGGGTTGGCTTCAAACAAACCTGTATTGTCTATGATCGCCCCGGGCGGCATAGCGGGCTGACCAGTTGGAACTACTGGCGACTGTGGAATTTCGCCCTAGACGGCATCACATCTTTCAGCCTCTTACCGCTAAAAGTTTGGAGCTATCTTGGATTTTTGCTCTCGATCGTAGCCTTTATCTATGCCACGTTTTTAATCATTCGGACCCTCCTGTTTGGGATTGACGTTCCAGGATATGCGTCGCTGATGGTCGTCATTCTGTTCTTAGGTGGAATGCAGTTTATGACCCTAGGGATTATCGGAGAGTACTTGGGGCGCATCTTTGAAGAAGTGAAAGGAAGACCGCTCTACCTTGTGCGTGACCTGCATGGCTTTGAACCCCCTTCGTCGCTTCATGCTTCCCCTTCTCAGCCCAAACGCTACACAGAATTCAACTCATAATCTGTCCCCTAGGCTGATGGTTCAACGCTTGCAAGCAGAAATCCCATTTAATATTCAGCACCACGTTGAAATTTCTGCCAAGCCCCCTTAAGGTAGGTTGAGTTGTCAAACTCAGAGCCTCGCTGTTTGGGTTTGAGAAACTCCCGTTTCTCGTGCGGGGAGAATGTCAACAAAATGCGAGTTTGGCAGCCCTCAGCCTTTTAGCCTTCGGCTCGAAGAGGTTTGCCTAAGGAGTAAAGGATTATGACAAAACTAGGGTTTTAAATCTTGTTCAGGCAGAAGCGGGATTAGGGCAACTTTTGGCGCGGTCAAACTGACACTACCAAAACATCAGAGCATAGATTTCCATGAGAACACTACTATTTCAACTCACAGGATGGATGCTATTTTCTAGCATCGTTGCCCTGGCTGAAGCATCGAGCGCCCAAGATCGCGCGGCTCAACCCAATTGCCAAGATCCTCAAACTCAGCTAGACATGAATTTGTGTGCGGCTAAAGCGGCTCAAACCGCCGATCGCACCCTTAATCAAGTGTATCGACGAGTCCGCGCGATCTACCAAGGCACAGCGTTAGACAAACAGCTTATTGACGCTCAACTTGCCTGGATGACGTTTCGCGCCGAAAACTGCACCTTTGCCAAACGGCGCTTTGAAGGTGGCTCGATCGCACCGATGATCGAGCAGAGTTGTATGGAGCGGCTCACCCGGCAGCGTACCGAAGAGTTAGCTAGCTTTCTAGAGAGAGACAAGCTCTAAAGCCTGGATAAGCTCAAAAAAGTTGGGTCTGAGTATGAATCACAGATCTGCCCTCACCTTAGCCCTCTCCCAAAAGGAGAGGGAACAAGAATTCTGGCTCCCTTCTCCTTGGGGAGAAGGGTTGGGGAGAAGGGCAAATCATACTTGCATTCAGCAATGCCAAGCCCAAAAAGTTGACTCTGCGTTAGCCATCAGGCTCTTGAATTTATTGATTATCGGCGGAGCCAGTTGCCGCCTGATTGTCGGAGGCTCTACCGTTTAGAACTCTGCCCTCAAAGGTAAACTCTTCATCTCGATTGGCACCAGCCACAATTCTTATCGTGCGCTGAGAAAGTGCCGGAAATGTCCCGGTTTCAGGCTCAATTACATAGATTCCTTCTGAGAGGCGGAGTTGAAAATCTCCCTGGGGATCTGTGCTAACGCGAAAACGCTGGCTGCGATCGTAGCTAACAACATTAAGTGCGCCAACATAAGGGCGAGCAAGGCAATCTGTAGCCGCCGCCGTGACCGAACAAATGGGTTTGACCATCACTTGACCCCGGATGCCGCCCTGCCCGCCTCTGGAACTGGGTTTGTAGCGCCGAATCACGGGTTCAGGGAGGCGGGGCGGTGGTTGATAGGTATCTTCAGCTTCCTCTCTTTGGCGAATTTGAGGAACCGGGTCTACTTGTCGCTGCCGAATTTGAGGAACTGGCTCGGTTTGCGTTCGGCGAATCTGAGGAACTGGGCTTGTCCGACCTGGGTCAGATTCGGTTCTAGAGGGGAGCAGGAGCGGTCCTAACTGAGAAGTCAGGGGTTGCTGCGAGGAATTGAGGGTTCTTTGCAAAGGCGTAAGGCGGACAGACGAACGAACCGGATCAGCCGCGATCGTATCACTGGCGGCGAGGGCGCTTGATGCTAAAACTGTGGCTAAAAAAATGCTTGACCGTAAGGAATAACGCATCCGAAGAACCTCTAGAACAGTGGCGTTCCATTTCATAAGCAGAATAGCAAGTCACTGTTCTAGAAGGGGCGAACTTCACGAACTTTTGATGAAAGGTTCATGAGCCAGACTGCAATTAGAGACTCACAGTTAACCTTCCGGGCTGCCTAGCGTTGCCATGGAGGGTGATGCCGCGATCGTTGGCTGCCAAATGGCGGACGATTTTGTAGATGGCTTCCGCATCATCGGGTGCGCCTGCTTTGGCGGCCAGGGCAGCGATCGCGATCGGGCTGTTTTCTTGCTTCAACACCTCGACAACTTTATGCTGCAATTCTAAAATTACCGCCGCCGCTTTTTTGCCTGCTTCAACGCCAGGTTGATGGTAGGCATTGACATTGACCAAAAAGCCGTAAAGCCCTACAGCGCGTTCATAGAGAGCAATCAACGCTCCCACATGGCGGGGCGTCACGTCGGGGATGGTGACGGTGATCGAGTCGCGATCGTTGTCATAAATTGCCGTGCGCGTGCCTTGAAGTAAGCCCGACAGATAGTCGCCAGAGGTAACGCCCGGTTCGACTTCGATCGAGGGTTGATGGTCAGCGCGATCGTGCAACACCTCGATAAACGTGAGAAAGAAATTGGGGACGCCTTCTCGAAGCTGCTGCACATAGGCGTGCTGGTCGGTTGTGCCTTTGTTGCCATAGACCGCAATGCCTTGATGAGCAACGTTTCCGTCTAAATCCTTTTCTTTACCGAGCGATTCCATCACCAACTGCTGAAGGTATCGGCTAAACAACAACAGGCTATCTTTGTAGGGCAGCACCACCATATCTTTTTCGCCTTTACCGTTGCCTGCCCAATACCAAGCCAGTGCCAGCAGTGCGGCAGGATTGCCTTTAAGGGTCGCAGCACGGGTCGCAACGTCCATTTCTTTTGCGCCAGACAGCATCGCTTGAATATCAATGCCTTGCAGCGCGGCCGGCAACAAACCAACGGCAGACAGTTCAGAAGTGCGCCCCCCCACCCAGTCGTGCATTGGAAACGTCGTCAGCCAGCCTTGAGAGGTCGCTAGTTTGTCGAGTCCGCTGCCGCGCCCAGTGATGGCAACGGCGTGCCTGCTAAAGTCTAACCCTTGCTTTTGGTAGGCATTTTGCACTTCTAGCATCCCGTTGCGGGTTTCGGGAGTGCCGCCCGATTTAGAAATGACGAGGACTAAAGTGCTGCGTAAACGATCGCCCAAGCGCGACAAGACCCGATCGAAGCCTGCGGGATCGGTATTGTCAAAAAAGTGAATCGCCATGGGCGGTGCGTCTGGGGCAAGGGCTTGAGAGACAAATTGCGGTCCTAATGCTGATCCGCCAATTCCGATCGACAAAATATCAGTAAACTTCTCAGCTTGGGGTGGGCGAATTTCACCGAGATGAATAGTGCGGGTAAAGCGTTCAATATCTTGGATGGTTTGAATGATGTCTTGTTTGAGGTCTTCGCTGGGTGCAAGGTCAGAATCGCGTAGCCAATAATGACCGACCATGCGCTGTTCGTCGGGGTTTGCGATCGCGCCTCCTTCTAAATCTGCCATGTCTTGAAAGGCTTGCTCAAACTGGGGTTGCATCTGCTCGACAAAGCGATCGTCAAAGCGCATCCGGCTGATGTCGAGGTACACCTCTAAGCCGTCGTGATAGTAAAGCCAGTCTTGATAGCGTTGCCAAAGTGCCGCAGCATTCATATCAAAGCCCCTTGCGTCATTTCTCTGTTCAGTTTATAGGCGCAGAAGACACTCAACTAGAGAGTAAAGGGGGAAATTTAAGAAATTTGTCATACCGGGTGGGCACCATCGCCTCCGGTGTTACCCGCATCTATACGGTTGGCTTGGGTAGAATGCGGAGAAATTTGATGATCTGTCCGGTGATTTCAACGCTGATCAAGTAGGGGTCGATCGTGAATCGGTAGAAAATTTCGCTCGTGCCGAGGGGCTGGAACTCTGCGAGGTTTTGCAGTTGTCCGGTTTGAAAAAATTCGTCAAATACAAAGTGTTGCATGTGCTGAAAGGCTGCTGTTTCCAACCCTTTGAGATCGATTAAAAAGGCGCGATCGTAGCGGACTTCTAGCCGCGATGGCAGGATTGTGCCTCCCATGGTCAGGGGTTTGATGATGTTCATAGCGTGCGAGGGGCAGGTTGCAGGAGAGGCAGAATTCGGATTGCTTCTTCGCGAGTTAGGGTATCGCCCGGCTGATGAGTGCGTTTGCCGTCTTGGACTGCTCTGAGCATGTAGAGATCGCAGTAGAGCGGTTCGAGGACACTCCAAAGCGTCTCCAATTCTTCGTCAGAGAGGTGATCGATCAGATTGTGGGCACGACTGCGGAGGAAGTTCATAAAGCAGGTCTGAAACGATGAGGAACGCCTGATGGCAACGCTTTGCTGAAAAAGGGGATGAGATGTGGCTTCAGAGTACCCATTGCACGGCTCAAAATCGCGGCAACCTCAGCCAATTCACCCCCCATTCGCCCCATGACGTAAGCTTTCGTAGCAATTTCTACGGTTCGTGTTCCCCAGTACGATAGGATTTCAGAATTGTTCTATCGCTACTAATAATGTGTTCGACTATTTGTTTTCCCTCAATCCGGGCATCATCGGTTATCTTGTCTTTCTGATTACATCGGTCGCTGTTTATGGACTCTTTAGTTTGGGGCTAAACCTCCAGTGGGGCTACACCGGGCTGATTAATTTTGGGCATGTGGCATTTATGACCGTGGGCGCGTATGCCACGACACTGCTAAGTTTGGCGGGGGTGCCGTTGCTGGCAGCAGTTTCGATCGGGGCGGTGCTAGCAGCGCTGCTGGGGCTATTGATGGGATTTTCCACCCTGCGGCTGAGGGAAGATTATCTAGCGATCGTGACGATTGGCACCTCGGAACTGGTGCGATTGGTGGCGCTAAACGAAGGATGGCTGACCAAAGGTGCGTTTGGCGTGCAAAGCTTTCCGCTGCCGTTGGAGAATTTTCGCCCCACCGTGGGCACTCGCATCGGCATGATTGTGATTATTTCCGCTATTTTTGGCACCACCCTATGGAAATTAGCTGAGCGATGTGTGCGGCAGTTTCGGAGGGCAAAAACTTGGCAACACCAGGTCAGCGCGATCGCATCTGGGCTTTTGGGGTTGCTGGCAATTCGGCTGTGGGTTGTCAGTGCGATCGCGCTGTATGATTTTCGCAGCAGCCCGGCAACCAATGGCTTGCTGTTTATCGTGCTGATTACGGTGGCGATCGTCTTTTGGGCGTTAGAACGCTTGGTCAAATCGCCATGGGGGCGGGTGCTAAAAGCGATCCGGGAAGATGAAGAAGTTGCAAAAGCCCTCGGTAAAAATGTGTTTGCCTATAAGCTGCAATCCTTAATGCTGGGCGGTTTCATCGCCGGAATTGCCGGAGCATTTTTTGCCTGGCAGTTGAGTACGGTGTATCCCACCAATTTTGAGCCATTGGTCACGTTTCAGGCGTGGATTATTATGATTTTGGGCGGCGCTGGCAACAATGCTGGAACGCTGCTTGGCGCAGGCATCTACTGGGCCTACACCGCCCTAACGCGAGACTTAGAACGCCTGCCCATCGCTGCTGATCAGGTGGGCGCATTAAGAATTATGGTGATCGGGTTGATTTTGATGGTCTTAATGATTTGGCGTCCTCAAGGCATTTTAGGCAACAAAGACGAATTAACCCTCGGAAAATAACGGATTCAAGCAACGATGACGAACCCTTCCCCACCCCTGATGCCCGTTTTATCGGCAACCGGATTGATGAAAAGCTTTGGGGGCATCTTAGCCGTCAACGATGCGTCGATCGAGGTGACTCAAGGTAGCATCACGGGCTTAATCGGACCGAATGGTGCCGGAAAAACGACGGTATTTAATCTACTTTCAAATTTTATTCAGCCCGATCGCGGTCGTGTCTTGTTTGACGGAGAGCCGATCGAGCGGTTGCCCCCCTACCAGATCGCCCAACGGGGAATGACTCGCACGTTTCAAGTGGCACGGGTGTTGTCGCGGCTCTCTGTGATGGATAACATGCTGCTTGCCGCGCAGCAGCAAACCGGTGAGAAATTTTGGAGTCCGTGGTTTTTGCCAGGGCGCATTGCCAAAGAAGAAAACGCCGCCCGCGATCGCGCGGTGGAAATCCTGGAATCTGTTGGGTTAGCGGCAAAAGCCAACGACTATGCAGGCGCGCTATCTGGGGGACAGCGCAAACTGTTAGAAATTGCCCGGGCACTGATGACTCGCCCAAAACTGGTTTTGCTCGATGAACCGGCAGCCGGGGTAAACCCAACGTTGATCCATCAAATCTGCGAATACATCACCTATTGGAACCGCCAAGGTCTGACTTTTTTGGTCATCGAACACAACATGGATGTGATTATGTCGCTGTGCGATCGCGTCTGGGTATTAGCAGAAGGCACCAATTTGGCAGAGGGCACCCCTGCCCAAGTCCAGAGCGATCCTAAAGTTTTGGAAGCCTATCTTGGGTCATAACCTGCCGACAGCAGTGTGAAATAATAACCCTTAAGCTTGTAAAAATTCAAAGACCCCTCCCCGGATCGCGATCGCTCTGGGGGTGATCGTTCCTGCCTGCTTTAGGAAAACTCTTATGACTGCCCATATCCTCCTGGTTGAAGATGAAGTCAAGCTGGCTCGGTTTGTCGAACTGGAGTTGAGCAGTGAAGGCTATCGGGTGAGTGTCGCGCACGATGGCATGTCAGGACTCGCGATCGCCCGCGAATCTGAACCCGATTTAGCCATTCTCGATTGGATGCTGCCAGGGCTAACTGGGGTGGAATTGTGTCGTCGGCTGCGGGCAACGGGAAGCACCGTTCCGGTTATTTTGTTGACGGCGCGTGATGAAGTGAGCGATCGCGTCGCAGGGCTGGATGCAGGAGCCGATGACTATGTGGTTAAGCCGTTTAGCATCGAAGAACTTTTAGCCCGAATTCGCGCCCATCTGCGCCGCGCTCAGGAGCCTGATGCTGATGTGTTGCAGTTTGAGGACTTAAGTTTGAATCGTCGGACTCGGGAAGTGTTTCGAGGCAAACGAGGGGGTGCGTCGCTGTTTCCCGAACGGGCGATTGAGCTAACGGCAAAAGAGTTTGATTTGTTGGAATATTTGCTCACCCACCCCCGCCAAGTGTTTACAAGAGATCAAATTCTCCAACACGTTTGGGGCTACGATTTTATGGGCGACTCCAACATCATTGAGGTGTATGTTCGCTATTTGCGGCTCAAACTAGAAGAGAACGGTGAAAAGCGATTGGTTCATACCGTTCGAGGGGTTGGGTACGCCTTGCGAGAGTAAGGGGCGCGATCGCACCCGTTTTGCTGATTTGTGATCGAGTTGGCGATCAGGTTGGTAAGACGATCGTAAAGGTGCTGCCTTCTCCAGGCTTCGATCGCACCGTGATCTCCCCCTCCATGCCTTCGACTAGGGTTTTAACGATTGCCAACCCCAACCCATGCCCCCCGGTCAGTCGCGTACGAGAGTCATCCACCCGATAAAACCGCTCAAAAATTCGACTTTGGTCGTGTAGCGGAATTCCCACACCGCGATCGCACACTCGAATCACCGCTTGCCGATCGCTCTGCTCTAGCGTTAAGACGATGGGCTGCTCAGGCTCAGAGTATTTCACGGCATTATCAATCAGGTTGATTAATACTTGGTTTAAGCGATCGCGATCCCCGATCGCTTCCACATCACCAACGGCATTCACCATAATCGAGCGATTACTAAATCTCTCTGCCATCCCTGCTACTTCTACCACTAAATCATTGAGCACCAGCGGCTCTAAATTAAAACGGATGTAACCGCTATCTGCCCGTGCCAGATCCAACAAATCTTGCAGTAGATGGATCGTGCGATCGGCTTCAGAGGTTGCTGTTTCCAAAGCTTCTCGCTGATAGTCATTTAAATTTGTGCTGCGGCGCAGCAGACTTTGCAGATAGCCATACACGACCGTTAAAGGCGTTCGTAATTCGTGGGAAACATTGCTGACAAACTGGCGCTGCTGTTCCCACGCCTCCGAGAGCCGAGACAGCATCATATTAAACGTTTGGGCAAGTTCTTTAACTTCGCTGGGAGCATGGCGCAATTGCAGCTTAGCTTCTCCAAGATCCTCAGCAGAAATCACCCCTGCCATCTGGCTCATTTCTTGTAAAGGCTGGAGCGATCGCCGAATTCGCAGCGCGATCGCAATCATCATCACTATAATTGCCAAACTGCAAACGATCGCCAAACTGCGGATCGCCGCTAGCAACTCGTGCTGATCAACCGTCACATCCTGCGCCATGTAAACCTTGCCCAGCCGCGATCCCTTCACCGTAATCGACCCTTCATACAACACCAAATAGCGCTCGTTCAACTGATACACTTGAGGCTTGAGCGGCATGTTTGTTAAAGACATTAACTCAGCCACCGCTGTAAACTCAAAATTCAACGCTGGCGACTGGGCTAACACAGTTCCATCAGGGCTTTTGACCCAAATGAGAAGACCAGAAACAGACACATCATCAATGGTTTTCTGCAACCCAACTTCGATCGGCACCATCTCACTATAAAGCTGCACATCCCGAGGAAAGCGAGAGGCAATATACTCCACATTTTGTGTGTGCGTAGCAATCAAAATCTGCTGCATTTTCCAACTCGTCCAGATGGCAACACTGCTCAAACTTAGAATCGACAGGGCAGCAATTTCCACGGTCAGGCGAAACTGGAGCGATGCCGGATCAAAATGTCTGCGCCGGAGTTGATGAATTCCCTCGTGGAGTTTATGAATCGGTTGCATTAAAAAATCGACGCCTGCGGGTGAGCAAATCAGCCTGAGAACAACGTTTAGAGCTAAGTTTAGAGATAAAAAGCAGTTTGCCTCTGGGCACTATATCTCTACTGTAGTCTGGGTGATCCAATCCGGATGATGTTGCCCTAATGGGAAGATAAGTTTTTGCTGAGAAAGCCCCCTCTGAGCCACAGGGAGCCTGAGAGAATAAAAGCTACCAAACTTATAGGGGCAAAGCATCTGTCGCCGCGCTTCACCGCCTGAACGCTTGACTCGATCTTCTAGAAGCGGTTCAAACAAAAGAAACAGCACCTAAGGCACAGAGCGTTGTTTGTTGAGCTTCTGTTAACCCAACCAGTCCTGCAATGTTCATGCCTTTATTTATAAGGTCGCTCGGCTCTCAACGTTTTCACACACTCACCTGTTTTGAGATCCCAGACGTTGATAGTTTCATCTTCACTTCCACTGATCAGCGTTTAGGCATCTGGGCTGTAAACAATCGACTGTACCGGTCGATCGTGACCTTGAAAGATTCCCAACGATTGACCTGTCAGCACATCCCAAGTTCGCACGGTGGCGTCATCTCCGCCACTTGCAACGCTGCATCCACTCGCGCGCGATCGCCAGCCAATATAGAATGTGCTTTTCCAACTTTGATAATCGCTGAAATTGTGCGTCGAGCAACTCAATGGGTGAAACTCAATGGGTGAAACTCAATGGGTGAAGAAGTTACCCAATCATTTCCGAACATTTCGCTCGCCGCGAATCAACCGCTGCACGTTGCTGCACTGTTGGCTGAACTATGCCAGGGGCAGGCGATTCCTTTTCCCTCCCATGACGGCAGTTACAGTGATCGCTAACAGTTGAAACCCTCCCGGCACATTGCGCTGGGAGGGTGGCTAAAACGGCACTAGCAGGGAATTAGAGCAACCTTCAAGTTACTTGCTCTCATCGTGGTCTTTAAACGACTGATACGCATAATCGGGATGATAGAGGTGACAAATGTCGGTGATTTGCTGCATCAATCTCCACGAAAAGCGATGCTCTTGCAGTTGGCTGCCCCAGGTTTGCTGCAAGCTCTCGTGCGCCATTCGGAGATTGTAAGACGGGATCGCCGTCGAGAGGTGGTGTGGAATATGCACATTAATGTGATGGCAAAGAAACTCGACCCAGCCCGGATACTCGCAGTGTACCGTGCCAAATAGCTGAGCTTGCGCCTCATCCCACTCTTCTGGCTCGCGGAACTGGATATCGGGCAAGGTGTGATGGACGATGGTGAACGTGCTCATCCAGAAGTGATACACCATCCACGGCAAGAGCCAAAACTTGACAAAACCCCACACTCCGGTCGTGAGAATTAACGTTGGGAATGCGATCGCAGCAAACGCCACAACCACCGCGATCGACACCTTAACCTTTTTGTGATCTCTGGGATTGTAGTTCTCTAGCCGAAAGTGAACGAGCGCCCAGTGTAAAATAGAGCCAATCCACCAAAAGCGACCGCGCATAAAGCGATAGCCAACTTGCTGACCCAGGTTCATGCTGTCGTACAATTCTGGGCGAAACGGCTGCCAGGCGTTATCCACATCCATTTTATTGGTGTGGTTGTGGTGCTTGTCGTGCAGTAGCCGCCAGCAGTGGAACGGGTAGATCAGCGGAGCCATGAAAATATGCCCAACCCAATCATTCACCCATTTACGTTTGGCAAACGATCGGTGTCCGCAGTCGTGAGCGATAACGAAAAAGCCAGTCAGCGCGGTTCCGGTGAAAGCCCAAGCAACGGGCAACAAAAACCAGGGAGAAACTGCGATCGCCCAGTAGCCTAAGCCCACCATAGCAATGCTAGTAGCCACTGTCGCCCATGCTTTTTTTCGGTCTTTCTGAAAGCATTCGCGGGGCAGCGTTGCCAAAATATCTTTGATCCGGAGCTTGGAACTTGGTGAAGAAAGAGCTACAGTTTCGGGCGTGAGAGATGCCGTCATGAATATTTTTCTCTTCAGAATGGATAAAAAGACGCAGCAAGGATTCGCTGGGCAACTAGCAGAATGCTCAATCTCGGTTGAACGGCGTGCTGAACATTGCCAAGCAATTGTCGAGCTAAGTTAGCGATCGCGCAACTTCAGAAAAACTACGCCACGATCGGCAAAAAAGCCCATGATTTTGTCACAGGTATTCTATGTAACAAAACCTTAACCTTTATATCACAATCGGAGCCTCTTCAGCCGTTTCCTTAGGTAAGCGAATTTCTTACGAATAGGACTTACGCAACGCTTTTTCGTTGGCAACGGCTGGGAGAGCGGACATAACAAATGAACCGATAAAATAGCAACCTGGTCTTTTCATCCGGTACATCTGTTACCCAATCCGCTGCCAATGCGTAAGTCCTTACGAAAAATGAAGCTGTTGGGCTTTCCCAGTGTCGGTAAATCGTTGCTCTCCAACGCCGACAAGCTCAAGGGTGACGAGACGGTGCTCAACTGGTCTCCAGTTTCCCTGGCGTGCCGCGATGTCGATGTGGGTTGCCCCATCATGCTGGCTAACTCGATAGACCGTCGTTGCCCACGCGCCCGATTGGTACTCGTAAGACGTTCCATCATCTTCGTAGAGCGTAAATTCTCCCTCGCCTTGCCAAATCCGTACGCTTAAGTGATCAAGTGGGCGTTCATCCACAAATTGCATCACCGGTTGCATGGGTACGATCGCGCCTGATCTCACATACATTGGCATTCGTTCTAACGGGGCATAGGCGAGAATATGCGAATTGCCGTTGTGGCGCTCTCCTGTCCACCAGTCATACCACACGCCTTCCGGCAAATAAACAGCGCGGTATTCCACCCCTGGGCGATACACCGGAGCCGCCATAATGTGTGACCCCAGCAACACCTGATCGTGGAGTTCGTAAGTCTTGGCATCGTTGGGATACTCGTAGAGCAATGGGCGTAAAATCGGCGCACCTGTGGTGCTAGCTTGCCAGAAGAGCGAGTAGAGATACGGCAGTAGCTGATAGCGGAGTTCGATGTATTCGCGGCAGATCTGTTCGGTTTGTTCCCCAAACACCCACGGTTCGTGTTGTGCGCTCAAGAGTGCCGAATGTCCGCGCATAAAGGGATATAGCATTCCGACTTGCATCCACCGAGCAAACAACTCTGCCGTGGCATTGCCTGCAAAACCGCCAATGTCTGCGCCCACAAACCCGACCCCCGAAAGCCCCATATTGCACAGCATCGGTATCGACATTTCGAGGTGTTCCCAAAGCGATTGGTTATCCCCCATCCACACCGCCGACCAGCGCTGAATGCCGGCAAAACCAGAGCGCGTTAAAACAAACGATCGCTGATTGGGTCTGAGGCGCTCCAATCCTTCTGCTGACGATCGCGCCATGGCATAGCCATAGAGATTATGGGTCTCCGCATGGGTTCCGCCTTCATCCGCCGGGCCTTGAAGAGCATCGAGAGGAAACGGAACTTTATTGCCATCATCGCCAAATGGGCGATCGTCTAAGGTTGGCTCGTTCATGTCGTTCCAGACTCCAGCAACGCCAACATCGGTGAGGGTGTGCTGCCAATCGCCCCACCACTGGCGCACCTCTGGGCGGAGAAAATCTGGAAAAACGGATTTGTCTGCCCACACATAGCCGTAAACCAAGCTGCCATCTGCATTGCGAACAAAACAATCTTTTTCTAACCCTTCGTGGTAAACCGGATACTCGCCATCCGGTTCGTACTTTACCCCCGGATCAACGATCGTCACCGTTTGAAACCCGTCTTGCTTGAGCGCTTGAACAAGTTTGACCGGATCAGAAAAACGGTTTGGACTCCAGGTAAACACCCGATAGCCTCGCATGTAATCGATATCGAGATGGATCACATCACACGGAATCTGCCGCGATCGAAACTCGTGAGCAATGCTACGAACAACGTCCGCCGATTCATAACTCCAACGGCATTGATGATAGCCCAGTGCCCATTTTGGGGGCAAAGGCATTCGCCCGGTCAGGTTGGTGTAGGTGTTAAGAAGGTCTGCCGGACTTGAGCCATAGAGAATGTAGTAGTCAAGCTCAGAGCCGTGGGCTTGCATGTGTAAAACGCCCGGTGTTGTTGCTCCAATGTCAAATCGGCTCCAGTGGGTGATGTTGAGAAATATGCCATAGACGAGACCCGGACGCAGCGTCATAAAAAATGGGATTGCTTGGTACATTTCATCGTCGATCGAGGAGTAGTCTAGGGCGTCTACCGTCCAGTTGGTTTTAATCTCCGATCGCTTATCAAGCAGCCCCGATCGTTCTCCAAATCCGTAAAAATGTTCGTCTGCCTCGATCTGTTTCCAAGCGGCAACTTGACCCAAACGCCAGCCCATCCCCAACTCTGTGTCGCGGGCAAAGGGCTGCCCATCAGCGTCAAAACACTGAATTTGGCAAGGATCTCGCTTGATTTCGATGCGTAGCTGTTCGGTGCGAATTGAGAAGGCATCCTCTTCATCCTGCATCTCAAAAGCAACTGTATCCCAGTCTTCATCAGGTTTGGTGACTGCCCACGATCGACGCGGCAAAAACTCCCCCTTGGGTGCTAATCGCACGCGGATCAAATTGGCTGCCAAAACGCTGATCTTGACTTGAGGAGTTCCACAGTGGAAATCAACGGTTTGCCCTGTGACTTTGACCGCTTGTACCGCTCCGAGAGATGACCAGGGCTGATGACTGGTGGGCAGTTTTCCAAAAACTTGAGGCATACGTTAAAAAGGGCAAAAAGGATGGGAAGAAGACACCGGATCAAACTTCAATGGCTGAATCACTACGGCAATACTTCGTAAAGAATAGTACTTTTAGCCGTGCTCTGGTTCTTTTTAAGGATCAGTGAGCGGTGCGATCGCACCCTCTGTCTAGAGTCAGGTTAGCGATGTCTGCCCAATGCTAGGGGGAAAGGAAACTTGGCATTGATAAGGTGCAAGAGTTGAATTGGTAAAGATTCTATGACAACTTCAAATGTCGCAAACGATCTGCTTCAGGCGTTTCAAGGTCTAGAGGTCGATCAGCAGCTTGCTGTGTTCTGGTTTGTCTACACAGAAATGGGAGATTCGATCACGCCTGCGGCACCTGGCGCAAGTACAGTGTCTCCAGAAATTGCAGAAGGTCTATTTAACCAGATCAAAGACCTCTCGCACGAGGAACAGTTGGATCTGCAACGGGCGCTAGTTTCCAACAAAGACACTGAGCTTTCCCGTGAATATGCCGCATTGGGTGACACTACCAAACTTTTGGTCTGGTATCTGTTAGCCCAAGGAATGGATAACGGAACGATCATTCCTATGCCAGCAGGGTACGAACTTCCGTCAGACTCTCAGCAGGTTCTTGAGCAAATCAAGCAGCTTGCTTTTGATGAGCAAATTGCTCTATTTAGAGATATTGTCTCTCCGATGGGGTTTGATTCCACCACAGCAGCAGTGAAGTCAACATCGGCGCAATAATTGATTAGCGGCTATTTAGTGCTTATTTGTTAGTGGGGCAAGTGCATTTGTTGTGGAGCTTGGGGTTCAGTGCAACAAAGATACTTGCGCCACTTATTTTTCGAGTAATCCTAAACGAGTAAGTTAAAAAGAACTGTGCTGCGATCGCATTGTTTGTAACTAGATAAACATCATAAAAAGCTAACAGAAAAGCCTTCTCATCTTAAATATTTCTCATCTTAAATATCACGAACATTGTTCATGTTGTTTGAATAATATAAAAAGATATTTTTACGGATACTGATGAGCAATCTGAAAATTTTCTTCGTCTGTATAGACAGAAAAGGCGTTGCACGTCGGATATGAGGGAGCTAAAACTGTACTGTGAGTCAATCAGTACTGTGAGCCAATCAACTGTGAACAAAGCAGGTGCAGACCAGCGAATGAAACAGTGAATGAAACAGTGAACTAAACAACCGAAAACTGCTCCAACAATATCTTGCGGCGTACAACGCCAGATTGGAAGGGAGCATATGCTCTTATGGATTATGATAGCTACAAAACCTATAAGAGAAAATCGCTGCTATCAATATCAAGCATAGATTTTGTTCTATAAGTAGCATTTTTCCACGGTTGTTAGTTCACAACGTTATCCCCATTCCCAAGGAGAAGTTATTGTGCAGAACGCAACACTCCACCAACTAAAAGTTTTTGAAGCGGTTGCTCGTCATAGCAGTTTTACCCGTGCAGCGGAAGAGTTGTTTTTGACGCAACCCACCGTATCAATGCAGGTAAAGCAGTTATCTAAAACTGTTGGGATGCCATTGTTTGAGCAAGTTGGTAAAAAGTTGTTTCTCACCTCTGCTGGCAAAGAACTATATGCCACCTGTCAAGACGTGTTTCAACGGATGACTGAGTTTGAAATTGCGATCGCAGATCTCAAAGGACTCAAGCAAGGCACCCTCCGCCTAGCGGTAGTCACAACTGCAAAATACGTGATTCCTCGGATTTTGGGTCCGTTTTGTCAGCGCTATCCCGGCATTGATATTTCGTTGACCGTTACCAATCATCAGCATGTGCTAGATAGTCTGTCGAGCAATCGAGACGATCTGTATATTCTCAGCCAACTTCCCGATGAGAGTGACGCCAAAGTCTACCCGTTCCTAGAAAACCCCCTGGTGGTGCTGGCTCCTTGCAATCACCCGCTGGCTAAGGAGAAAGATATTCCGCTCATTCGCATGGCAGAAGAGCCATTTATCATGCGAGAACCAGGGTCAGGAACTCGTAAAGCCGTGCAAAAACTGTTTGATCAGCATGGATTGCCCTTGAAGGTGAAACTCGATTTGGGCAGCAACGAAGCCATCAAGCAAGCGATCGCAGGGGGTATGGGGTTGTCGGTGCTGTCAAAACACACCTTGGCGCTCGAAGGATTGAACAATCAACTGATCATTCTGGATGTAGAAGGGTTTCCGATCGAGCGGTACTGGTATGTGGTTCATCCGTCTGGCAAACAACTCTCTGCGATCGCGAGAGCCTTTTTCGATTATTTGCTCAACGAAGGAAAGCGGGTCGCCGAAGAAACCTCCTACCAAAGATTGCTGGAACATTGATCGGAGAATCGGAGAACTGGCAAACCTCCAATCTCTGCCCGCGCCTGTGCAAAAAATTAGGCTCATTAGTCTTCACGAACCCAGCATCCCTTAGCGTTCACAAGCGTTCATTTCCTTGGCTTTAGTCGGGTAGGGTATATTGAGACACGATCTGTTTAGCGTAGTCGGGAACGTGTTGTTCTAGCTTTTCTGGGTAATTGCGCTTTACGTAGAGGTAGTTGCGGGTAAAGTGAGAATCAATCGAAAACCGTGCATATTCCAGACCCTTCGGACCGATTTTCTCAATCACGACTCCCATCAGTTTTGCGGCCCACATCGGCAGCGTAACGGCTTTATCGTAGGCAGGAATGCTCTGCTGCACAGCATTTTTGCGATCGCCCTGAGACGTCACGGGCTGAGTTTCGATCTGATCATGAACCAAATCGAGCATTTCTTGACCGCGATCGTTTCTCACCACAATCCACTGCCAGCCAAACGGCGCACCCATATAACCCACCACTAAATCTGCCAACGAATTGACATAATCAAAACAACTGAGGCACGACGGGGCAAACACATCTTTCAGTTTGTTCGTCTTCAAGCCAAAAAACGGCACTAATTCTGTGGAGCCATCTTCGTGCTTGAAGTGCACCTGAAAATCTTGCATAAACTCGTAGTAAACAACGGTTTCAGGAGAGCGACTGGTGGTTTCTAAAAACGTCTGCAAGCCAGCACGGGTGACATTATCCGTACAGGGCGTTCCCAAGACATATAGCTTTTCTAGCCCCAACTGTTTCTCTACCGCTCTCAGCGCTTGAATCTGGCAACCCACGCCAATCACCAGCAGGCGCTTTAGACCAGATTGTTCGATTTGCTCTAAGACAGAGAGATTGGGCGAGAGCGTGGGCTTGTTAACTTTCGCCGCCAAGATTTCTTCGCGCGATCGCGCAATGATGGGCATAGGCTGAAAGCGGTCTTCTTTGGTGTTTTGAACGCACACAACCCCCTCAACCTTGCCGCTTTCTAACATTTGAATCGCGATCGAACTCACAATTCCCGTCCACTGTGCCCCCGCGATCGGTTCGGTTTTGCGGGCTGCCATCATGCTCTGATTCACCCCAAAGTAAACATCCTCTGAAACCTCTAGATCGCGGCTTCTGCCGTGGGTTTGCTGCTCTAGCTGGGGAATTTGCTGATTGAGAAAAGCGCAGGCTTCTTTAACGTAATGAATATAGTGGGTGTCGCACAATCCACATTCGCTGCACAAGTCCTTTGCCGGACGGCGGCTAGAAGATTTGAGCGCTTTTGCCTTTTTGTGAGGAGCCAGGGTCATACGCAGCAACGGTTATGAAGGGCACTACTGATCACAATAGCTCAAGGTGACTCCTCTAACCATTGCAATTCATCACGATACCCAAATGGCGATCGCACGCCAAAAAGTCAGGGGTGCGATCGTGCCCCCGATCAACCATCAGCATTGGCTCTAGTAGATTGTCAACGCTGGCGGGTAGAGGGGTGCATGAGTCGATGGTTCCGATTCCTTGACTATCCATCTACCTATCGACTCCTAATCCCTCATTTCAAACTTGACAGACCGCTAGAACGGTACAGTCTAGCTGCTAACTTGCGCCACGGGTTGACTTTGGCGATACTCTTCAACGATCTTGCGGAATTGGTCTCCCTCGATCGTTTCTTGATGCAACAGGGTATCAACCAATTGATCAATCAACACGCGATTTTCTCGCACCAAACGGCGGGCATCAGCATGACAGTGCTGCGCGATCGCTTGCACTTGCTGATCAATTTTGCTAGCTAAGTCTTCAGAATACTCTGATCGTGGCGCTAACCCACGTCCGAGAAAGACTTCATCGTTAGAGGTTTCTAGCGCCAAGTTGCCCAAATCAGACATGCCAAAGCGCGTCACCATCTGGCGCACCATGCTTGTAACTTGCTGGATGTCACCGCTCGCCCCGGTTGTGATCTCATCGTCGCCAAAGATAATTTCTTCGGCTGCCCGCCCGCCCAAAGCACTCGTCACCTGGGCTAAGATCTGCGATCGCGAGGTCAAGCCTTGCTCTTCGTCGGGCGTGTACCAGGTAATTCCCAACGCCTGACCCCGGGGAACCAGAGTGACTTTTTGCACCGGATCGTGATTTTTCAGCAACGTGGCGATGATCGCATGACCCACTTCATGATAGGCAATCAGCCGCTTCCGTTTACTATCCATCAACGGCGCACCCTCCATCCCCGCGATCACTCGATCGATCGCATCATCCACTTCTAAATTGCTGATGGCATCTTTGCGCCGCCGCGCTGTCAGAATCGCCGCCTCATTGAGCAAGTTGGCAAGTTCTGCACCAGAAAACCCCGGTGTGCGACGAGCGACAGCATCGAGCGAAATCTCGTCTGCCAGCTTTTTGTTGCGAGCGTGCACCTCTAAGATCTTCAGGCGTCCTTTATAGGTTGGCAGATCAACGATGATTTGACGATCAAACCGACCGGGGCGCAAAAGCGCCGAATCTAGCACATCCGGACGGTTGGTGGCAGCAATAATGATAATGCCTGCATTGCTCTCAAACCCGTCCATTTCAGTGAGCAGTTGGTTGAGGGTTTGTTCGCGCTCGTCGTTGCCACCGCCAATTCCAGCCCCGCGCTGCCGCCCCACCGCATCAATCTCATCAATAAAGATGATGCATGGCGCGTTCTCTTTCGCTTTCTTGAACAAATCGCGCACCCGCGACGCCCCTACCCCAACAAACATTTCCACAAACTCGGAGCCTGAAATCGAGAAGAACGGGACACCCGCTTCTCCCGCGATCGCTTTGGCGAGCAGGGTTTTACCTGTTCCGGGAGCACCCACGAGTAGTACCCCTTTGGGAATGCGTGCCCCAACGGCGGTAAAGCGCTCCGGTTTTTTCAAAAACGTCACGACTTCTTGCAGTTCTTCTTTGGCTTCTTCAATGCCCGCGACATCATCAAATAAAACGCCGGTCTTAGCTTCCATCTGAAACCGAGCGCGAGATTTGCCAAAGTTCATCGCTTGCCCTGGCCCACTCGACGAACCGCTAGAGCGTCGCAAAATCATCAGCAATCCGCCGATCAGCAACATGACGAGCAATAAATTTGCTACTAAGCCGAGCACTAAACTGTTGTCTGCGGTGGGTTGAGCATCGAAATCAACGTTGCGCGATCGCAGCCGTTCGATCAGTTCGGGGTTGCGATCTAAAATGGGAACGTCGAGCGGCGCGTCATTGGCAGGTTTGCCTTGCAGCCTCACCCTCGCCACCCGTTGAGCTTCGTCAATTTCAACTCGCGCAACTTCCCCAGCATCAATCTTTTTCAGAAGCTCACTATAGTTGAGCGAATCGCGGGTTTGTGCGATCGCAGGCGTCCCTAGCAGAATGTTCTGGATCAGCATCCAGCCCACCATGACTCCTTTTGCTATCGCCCCCTTCGAGGAACGTTGTCTTGCCAATGCCGCGCTCTGGGATTCGTTCTTCATATTCGGATCGCCTTTTCTACCTGTCTCAATGCAACACCCAACCAGACTTTCTATGCAGGGCGTCAGTTCCTTTGCTTTTAGTCTAACCTTCGGTTCCTAGAATAGACATGTCAGGATTCAAATAGCCGAATCTTCGACGGCTTAAAAAATGCCCCAGTTTCCAATGAAACCCACGGCATTTGAAAATAAGACCTTACGTACTACATAGCCATGGCGATCGTTCGCCGCAAGCCTGCAAAATCCTAGGACAGTGCTTCTCTAGGTGTGTATTGCACAATCCGCAGACAGTTTCGCTGCCCCTCGCGATCGTAGCTCACCTCATCGGCTAAACGGCGCAGGAGAAACCACCCATATCCCCCCTCCTGAAGTGTTCCTGGCTTCGGTTCTTTAAGAGCATTTGGATCAAACGGTTGACCCCAATCCCAAATCTGAATTTCCATATGATCGTCGTGGAGGGCAACATCAATATCGATGGAAGTCTCAGAAGACAACCCAGAATGGGCATGACGAACAGCGTTTGTGAAGCCCTCCGCTAGGGCTAAATTTAGGCGATATAGCTGATTGTCACGACGGGCAACGAGCGGGTCATGCTGTAGCCAAAACGTCTCAAACCATTTCTGCACGGAGTTGAGGACGGTAAGTTGACTATTAACCGTCAGATGATCTTGGTAGAACATGCTCAGGGTTGGTCGGGGGCGCTGGGTCAAACGATCGGTATGATAGGTTTTGTTAAGCTCCATAAGAATCACCGCAATCATAGTCGCTGTTTCAATCGTTGCGGCAACAAGTTGCTGTAACAATATGCCTTAACAATATCTGACAATAAGCAGAATTTTTTTGACAAGAGCTAAAAATGTTACTCAACGTCACTATATTTAGTTGATCGATAAAATTTAACTTGTCTGTCAAGGCTGAAATCATGGGTGAGAGGATGCATGTGTAACATCTCCATCCACTCGCTCACCCCTCCACCTCAAAGCTGATAATCTACCACTAGACTATTCAAGCGAGTTGAAACGCCTGCTGCTGCAATTCTAACAATTGTTTAATTCCTTTCTCTGCCAAGTCTAAAATTTGCTCTAGCTGTATACGAGAAAAGCTTCCTACTTCTGCTGTGCCTTGAATCTCGATAATGCTTAGTGTTTCATTCATTACCACGTTGCAGTCGATGTCGGCAATAACATCTTCTGAATAGTTTAAATCTAAGAACGCTGTGTTTTCAATTAGCCCAATTGACGTTGCCGCGACGCGATGAATAAGCGGCGATCGCTCAAGTTCTCCGGTTGTGATTAAATGGGCGATCGCATCATGCAGCGCCACAAATGCCCCCGTGATCGCCGTGGTTCGAGTGCCAGCATCCGCTTGCAAAACATCTGCATCAATGGTGATTGTCCGTTCTCCTAAGGCGTGCATATCGAGCGTCGATCGCAAACTTCGTCCGATCAACCGCTGAATTTCTTGAGTCCGCCCAGAGAGCTTAAACGATTCGCGCTCGTGGCGTTCGGGCGTTGCTCCGGGAAGCATTCGATATTCTGCGGTCAGCCATCCTTGCCCCTTTCCTTCTAGAAACCGAGGAACCTTTGGCTGAATGCTCACCGTGCAGAGAACTTGAGTATCACCACAAATCGCTAAGACCGAGCCTGCCGAGAATTTAGTAAATCGACGCTCGAAGTGAGTGGGGCGGAGTTGATCCGGCTGCCGACCATCAGGGCGCTGCCATACCATGGGAGAAACCTCGGAGATTACAAAGAGCAGGTCTGAGGAGATTGGATGAAGTCTTGAGTTTAGCGATGGATCGAGTTTCTCTACCGATTAACTCGGCAGTTATTGAGATGGCGACCCTCCTCCCCAACCCTTCTGCCTAGAGCTAGGGTGAGGGTGGTTTGGAGGCTAGATCAACGATTGCCAGGTTACGAATTAAGTTTCTTGATGGGATTAAGTCTCCCGTCCTTGCCCAACATTGTTTATTTTAGCTGCAAAATTTCCTGACCCGCCGATGAAGTAAACGGCGTTGCGGCAGACCATTTTTAGGTCTCGTCTGCCTCAGTGCTGCCGATTTTTTGCAAAATTTCCTCTCTCACCTCACCGATCGCTTGATCGCCGTTAATAACGGCAAGGCGATTTTGCTGCTTGTAATGCTCTAGTAGAGGCAGTGTGCGATCGCGGAATAGCTCAATCCGTCTCTGCAAGGCTTCTGGTTGATCGGCTTGTCTGGCGCAATTGAGGGAGCGGCTGATCAACACCGCATCGGGAATATCTAGTAAGACAGCGTATGTTAAAGATTGATTGAGCCTGTTTAGGAGAGAGTCAAGCTCTTCTGCTTGAGCGAGGGTTCTGGGATACCCTTCGAGTAGCCAACCGTGAGCGACATCTCGTTCGAGCAACCGTTGCCCAATCAATTCGAGCATCATGGTGTCAGGCACGAGTTCATCCGCTTCGACTAAGGCTCTCACCTGTTTAGCAAGTTCTGTTTGTTGTTTGAGTTGCGATCGCAAGAGAGTATCTGTCGAAATCGCACGTAGCCCTAGCGTTTGACAAAGTTGTTGGGATTGAGTTCCTTTTCCGGCTCCGGGTGCGCCCAAGAGAATGAGTCTCATCAGTTATATCCATGGTGTCTCTGATTCAGAGTAGTACACGGAGTCAAAAATATATCAATTTCTCGCAGAATCCCCCGATCTGAGGGTTTGGGTCTATGTTTTGGGTCTGTCTAAGGGATCAAAGGTGAGGCAAAACACTCTAGCCGCTTGCATCTCGCTGATTTTTATAAATGATGCTGTTGGGCGACGAGAGTGTTTGTCAATGTCGGCATTCGATGAGACCCCTGATCGAGTCCATCTGTTTGCTCTATTTGCATCAATCACTCGCTAATCCAATCGTTAATCGAGTTGATCAGGTTAATCGATGGAAATCGATTGCGGTCCACTACCATTTCCGCTGTGGGTGCTGGTTGAAGCATAAACCGTAGAACCAGTTTGTTGCTCTAGCCAGCTTTTCACTGGGTCATCTGTCAAGCTTAGGCGCAAAAATCCTGACGCTAACCCACCTAGGAAGGCAATCGGCTGTTGGGAAAGTTCTTTCACAAAGGGTGATAATTCGGTCAAAAACATAGGGCAATCCTACACTGAACATCCTTATGGATCGTAGCGTTTATTGAGGAAGATCGGAGTTAGAAAACGATCGCTTCACAGGGTTGCGTTGGTTAAGAGTGCCACGGGAAACTGGTTTAGCAACTCGCCCACCCGTAGATCGCCCCCCTGCTCTATGCTTTGACCTGTGATCAGATCGTGCCACGCTGAAGAACATTGGGCAGGCAACTTGATGGTAGTATCTGCCCAAATCTGATTTCCCAAAGGATATTCTCCTGGCTGCACCAAGGTGGTGAGAAAGCGAGGAACAACGGTGATTACGCTTGTATGTTCCTGCTGGCGTGCAAAGGCAATGACGCGATCGCACTGTGCCCCTACGACTTCCAACGGTTGATAGCTGCCCTCTTGAAACACCGATAGGTACTTCGTTCTCGCCTTTAATGCTTGAAGAACTAGAAACAGCTTGATTCTGCCGTCTTCTTTAGTCTCCAGCAACTCAACAACAAGGCTAGAGAGATCGGTTTGAATTCGATGTTGGATATCAGTTAAGAATGCTGCTCGCTGCTCAAAATCTACGGGACGGCGATTGTCTGGGTCAACAAGACTGAGATCCCAAAGCTCACACCCTTGATAAAAATCTGGGCACCCAGGAGATGTTATTTTAAGCAACACTTGGGATAGAGAATTTAGAACGCCATAGAATGCTATTTTCTGCTGAAATGGAAGCAGCGATTCGAGAAATTGATTTGAGCTTGATGGATCTAAAACTGCCTCAACAAAACGCATACAGGCATCTTCATACGTAGCATTGGGGCGCAACCAGGCGGTATACACTTTGGCTTCCCGAATTGCCTTTAGCAGGTAGTCTTTAACTCGTGTGGTAAACCCTTCTTGCTCGTGTTTTAGAAAGGGAAATGCACCCACCAAGATTTGGTAGAGGGCATACTCATCATTGCGATCGGGGAACAAAACATTCTTCACCTTGGTTTTGCGATCGCGATTTATAGCAATCCAGGTTTGGAGGTGTTGTTGCCACTCATCAGGAATTTCGGATAGCACATTGAGCCGAGCGCGGACATCTTCACCCCGCTTTGTATCGTGGGAGGAGGTGGCGCTCATCGCGTGAGACCACTGCTGTTGACGCTGCTGATTATAGTCATGAAACTCTGCGATCGTAATGCCAAAGCGATCGGGTTCTCCGCCCACTTCATTGAGCGAAATCAGCCGATTGTAAACATAAAATGCAGTATCTTCGACTCCTTTTGCCATCAATGGTCCGGTGTACTGCTGCATCCGCATCACGAAATAAAGCCACTGATCTTTCTCGATCTGGGTCAAGAAACTGTCATACTCTAGCAGCAGCAGTTTTTCAATAAAATCGAGTTCGTTAATTAAGAGCGGAGATTGCTCTTTAGCAGCTTCAATAACGTCCTTGATATACGGGCGATCGCTGTCTAAAACACCCTCTGATGTAGTGTAGGTTCGGTAGATTGAAAAGCGGGTGAGAACTTCTGCGATCGCGCGCTGCAACCCATTGAGTGTAAAGTCATTTCCATATCGATATCGCCCGGAAATCTTCTTCAGCAAAGATGCTAAATTATCAACATCTCCTGCTAAGTTCTTATCAATAATTAGGCTCTTCTTTTCAAAAACAACTTTTTCAAAAGAAGCTTGAAACCCAATCGTGTTTTGATAGATCTGTTCAAATCTTTCTTCGTTTTCTGTCTGGCAAAAAAGGCTATTGACATAGTTTAAATAGTCATAGCCAGAGGTTCCTTGGGTATCCCATACAGGTGGCAAATTTTCCCCAGGTTGCAAAATCTTCTCAACCGTAATGTAGGTATCTCCCACCTTTTCTCGCAACCAATGTAAGTATTGAGTTGGGTCGTAAAGACCATCAATGTGATCAATTCTTAAACCTGTAAATTTCCCATCTTTCACAAGTTGAGCAATCAACTCATGAGTGTGATTGAAGACTTTGAACACATCCACTTTCATCGAGATGAGTTCATTCACTGTAAAAAAGCGTCGATAATTGATTTCTTCTGCCCCAACTTTCCAATAGGCAAGGCGGAAGAACTGTTGAGACAGCAAATTATCTAAAAGATTAAAACTTTCAGAATTTCCGGCTTCTCCGTTAAAAATCTGAATATTTTCATCAACAAACCGTTTAACTTCTGCATTGTCGCTATACACTTCCCACAGCAGCCCTTTTACAAAATCAACCTGATCTTGGCGCTGCTTTGCAGTTAGATCTTCTGAAGCAACATTTTTAAGAAGGTAGAGTATTCCTAGTAATTTAATAAAATTTGGGTCACGACGACCCAGCGCTTTCGCAAGTTTACCTAAGTTATAAGTTAGAAATGTTCCATGGGATTCTAAATTAAGCGGGATGCTGAGGCTGTAATAATTAACGCTCAAACCATCTTGATTGTACTTGAGTTGAATCTCGCCATTCTCTAGAGATTCTCCATAAAAATTGCCCAATAGAGGCACTAAAAGCGGCTCTTTGCTAGACTCAAAGGGCGAATTCCAAGCGACATCAAAATAATCAACATAGTCAGAGCTTATGCCATTTTCTAGCAGATCCATCAACCATTGATTTTCGCTGCTGTACGCCATATGATTTGGCACTATATCTTGCAACCATCCCATCTGATAGTTCTGCAATTCTTCTATCAAATTATCGAATGATTCTGGTGCGCCAAGCTCAGGATTTAGCCGCGTTGGATCGGCAACATCATAGCCATGAGTGCTGCCTGTTGTTGCTTTGAAGATCGGCGATGCATAAAGGTCGGAAATTCCTAATTGGGAGAGGTAATCGACAATGTTTCTAGCCTGATCAAAACGAAAATCAGTGTTGAACTGGATTCGGTAAGTTGCTGTAGGAATTCGCATACTAGTATGAGATTAGGTTAAACTTTATAAAGAGCAAAACTTTGCGATCGCAGAGTCAATTCTTGTCTTGGTTCTAACTTTTCTGGCAGACGAGAGCCATCTCCCATCCATTTCTTATCCGCAGAATCAAGCACTTTTTCCCAGGAAAAATCAAACGTATCAGGTGAGTAAACAACATCATTTGGGTTGAAATTCATCAAACAAAGGGCGTGGTTATTGTCGCTCCATCGATGCCACCAAACCACTTTTTTCTCATTGTCAGATCCTGCCTTTAAGTGAGTGCGAGCCGCCTTGTCTGTCTCTAAGTGATCTTGACGTTTAAGGGCAGGCATTGTATTTCGTATTTGAATTAATTGTTGATACCACATCCACAAAATATGATGCTGTCCTTCGGTGCGAGTTTCCCAATTTAATTTGCACATCTCAAAAGTTTCAGCCGATTCTGGATCGGGCGGCTCGCCTTGGGCATGAAATGCCGCAAACTCCCGTTTTCGACCTTCCCTAACTGCATGAATTAAGCCTGTATCAGAGTGGCTCACAAAGTAGGTAAAAGGCGCTTCTTCTCCATACTCTTCTCCCATAAATAGCAGCGGAACAAACGGCGAAAGAATGAGTGCACCGGCGGCTAATTTCAAGCCTTCAAAAGAGGTAAGGTGCGATAGCCGTTCTCCTAACATGCGATTTCCAATCTGATCGTGATTTTGAATGCAAACCACAAATTGGCTAGAGGGGCGATCGCGGCAAACATTCCCATGAAAGCGCTGCCTATGGGGAGAATATTGCCAGTCGTAAACAAAGCTATCTTGGTATGCCTTGGCTAATTGGCTACACTTGCCAAAGTCTTGATAATAGCCAATTTGATCCCCCGTTAACAATGCATGAAGCGCGTGGTGAAAGTCATCGCTCCACTGGGCATCCATCCCATGACCGCCCACTTCGATCGGGCGAATAACGCGGGGATCGTTGGCATCACTTTCAGCAATGAGATAAAGCTTACGGTTTTGCTCGTTTGAAAGCGCCTCCACATGTTCTGCTAGTTCTGCCAAGATGTGCTTTGCGCCTAAATCGTAAATGGCATGAACCGCATCCAACCGTAGCGCATCTAAATGATATTCGCGCAACCAATACAGGGTGTTTTGGATAAAAAAGTTACGAACATGGTGACTATGAACGTTGTCATAATTTACCGCGCTACCCCAAGGCGTGCGGTAGGAGTCGGTGAAATAGGAGCCAAATTGACTGATATAGTTTCCTTCTGGACCAAAGTGGTTGTAAACCACATCGAGCATGACTGCCATCCCCTGCTGATGGCACGCATCTACAAGGCGCTTGAGTCCAGTGACGCCGCCGTAGGAATTTTGCACAGCGTAAAGATAAGTGCCGTCATAGCCCCAGTTGCGGTAGGCAGAAGGGTCATCGGTGCTGCGATCGCCCGGAAATTGAGAAATGGGCATCAACTCGATCGCCGTGACTCCCAATTCTTTAAGCGTTTGAATTCGCGGAATGATGGCATCAAACGTTCCTTCGGGTGTAAACGTGCCGACATGAATTTCATAAATAATCAGGTCTTCCAGGGCTACCCCCGCCCAGTCGTGATCTGTCCATTCAAACGCCTGATCAATCACTTGAGACGGACCATGCACCCCTTGAGGCTGAGATTGAGACGCCGGATCAGGGCGCGATTCCTGGTTATTTAGCTGGTAGAAATACAGCGTATCTGGCAAGATGTCTTGGGCGGTGACTTGCCAATAGTCTCCCTGCGATCGCGCCATCGGGATCGTTTGAGCCGTTGATACAATCTGCACTGCCATTGCTTCGACATCCGGCGACCACACCGTAAACGTGCAGTGTCCATTTCCCAAATAGCGAGCGCCAACTTGAATGTTCATGGTTAGATGCTGGATTTTGAAGTGCTGTCTACAAATACAGGGTCTACGAAAAATGCAGGGTCTACGGCTCTTCTAGCGTGTCTACATTCGGAGAGACATCAGAAAAAATGTCCCCACAGCATTCAGGTTGCTTAGGTCAACTGACGCAACACCACGATCGCTCGCCCAATCACGGGTACAGCCTGACTGCCTGTAAAGATGCGATCGCTCGTCACAAACCGCGATTCCTTCGTGTCGATTATCATCTGCCACCGATTTTCGTGAAACCCGTCTGGAAGGGTAAATTCGATCGTGTCGTAGTGAGCATTGAAACACAACAAAAAGCTATCGTCGCTGATGCGCTGCCCTTGGGGTCCCGGACTCGGAATTTTATTGCCGTTGAGAAAAACGGCGATGGATTTGGCATAACCTACATCCCACTGGCTTTGAGTCATCCCTGTGCCATCGGGGTTGTACCAACCAATATCGAGTTCTGTACCCCGGATCGACTGCCCCTGAAACCACTTGCGCCGCCGAAACACCGGATGCTGCCGCCGAAAGTAAATTAATTCACGGCAGAAATTTACAAAGCCATCCTGCTCATCTTGCTGCGACCAGTCTAGCCAGGAAATCTCATTATCCTGACAGTAGGCATTGTTGTTGCCCTGCTGCGATCGCCCCAGTTCATCTCCTGCCAGCAGCATCGGAATGCCCTGCGACAGCATCAGCGTTGTGATGAAATTGCGCTGCTGGCGATCGCGCAGACTCAGCACTTCCGGGTCGTCGGTGTCCCCTTCTACCCCGCAGTTCCAAGAACTGTTGTGGCTCTCTCCGTCTCGGTTACCTTCCCCGTTTGCCTCATTGTGCTTTTCGTTGTAGCTCACCAGATCCCGCAGGGTAAAGCCATCGTGGGCAGTGATGAAATTAATACTAGCGTTGGGGCGTCGCCCATTTGTCTGAAAATAAAGGTCAGGGCTGCCCGTCAATCGATAGGCAAACTCGCCCAGGGTGCTGTCAACGCTGCGCCAAAAGTCTCGCACCGTATCGCGATATTTACCATTCCACTCTGACCACAACACCGGAAAGTTACCCACCTGGTAGCCCCCATCCCCCACATCCCAGGGTTCAGCGATCAGCTTGACATCCGCTAAAACCGGATCTTGATGAATAATGTTGAAGAACGCAGCCAGACTGCTGACCTCAAACAATTCTCGCGCCAACGCCGACGCCAGATCAAACCGAAAGCCATCGACGTGCATTTCTGTCACCCAGTAGCGCAAACTGTCCATCACGAGCTTTAGCACCTGGGGATGCCCCATAAAAAGCGTGTTACCACATCCTGTAAAGTCCATGTAATAGCGCTCATTATCTGGCACCGTGTGATAGTAATTGCGATTGTCAATGCCTCGCAGCGATAGTGTCGGTCCTAACCGATTTCCTTCGCCCGTATGGTTATATACCACGTCTAAAATGACTTCAATCCCTGCTTTGTGAAGAGCTTTGACCATTTCCTTAAACTCGTTTACTTGCTCCCCAAGCGTGCCGCTAGCACTGTAGCCTGAATAGGGCGCAAAGTAGTTGACCGAATCGTATCCCCAATAATTCCGCAGCCCTTGATCGGCTAGATAACCTGGGCAAGCTAAGAAGTGGTGCACTGGCATTAGCTCAACGGCTGTAATTCCCAACCGTTGAAGATGCTCGATCGCTGCCCGATGTGCCATGCCTGCATAGGTTCCCCGCAATGCTTCTGGAATATCGGGATGAGATTTTGTAAAGCCTTTTACATGCACTTCGTAAATGATGGTTTCGTGCCAAGGTGTTTGTAGCAGGGTGTCGTTTTCCCAATCAAACCCTTGGTCAACCACGACTGACTTGGGCATTAGTGGAGCGCTGTCTAACTCTGAAAAAGACAAGTCTTCGGCAGGGTCGTCCCAGAGATAGCCAAACAGTTCGGCTCCGTTGCCAACATCACCATCGATCGCTTTGGTGTAGGGGTCGATCAGGAGTTTGTTTGGGTTAAATCGGTGTCCTGTTTCTGGATCATAGGAGCCGTGTACTCGGTAGCCGTAGCGCTGCCCCGGCCCAACTCCTGGCAGGTAGCCATGCCAAACAAAGTTGCTGACTTCACCCAGGGAAATGCGAGTTTCTTGATCGGCGCGATCGAATAAGCAGAGTTCTACTCCAGTCGCGTTTTCTGAAAATAGGGCGAAGTTGGTTCCTTTACCGTCCCAGTGTGCGCCCAGGGGATAAACGCTTCCAGGCCATAGTGCGATATGCATAAGGTTTAATTTATAGAAAGTTTGGGCATGACGCAGTATTCAAAGCGTAATTAACGATGATAATGTCTTGTAACAAAATTAAGTCCACCCAAAGTGGGAATTGCCTAGCTGTAGGCTACCGTAAAAAGCCAATTGTAAAAACCCGATGGTGAAAAGTCCATCATTTGCCGCTCACACTTGTGAGGATTACAGTCGCTAATTTTAGTCGCTAATTATTTTAGTCGCGATCGCGTCGATGAACTACAAGGTTTGCTTCTTGAGAAGGCTTTGAAGATCTGAATACCCAATTGATTTTTCACGGCGACAGATCCTCAACCCCCCTGTCTACGGCATCTCCCCTGGGTCAGGAGGGACTTTCCGGCTCCCCTCCTGACTAAGGCGGGGTTGGGGGAGGTCGCAGGTCTGTAGCATTTACAGATTAACGTGAGTTCGACGGATTAAAAGATGGCAGGAGGGAGAGCAGGCAAGCCTTTTGGCTGCAAGTCGAGCGAGGGT
>NZ_WVIE01000037.1 GCF_010091945.1 Myxacorys almedinensis A | reverse complement strand
ACCCTCGCTCGACTTGCAGCCAAAAGGCTTGCCTGCTCTCCCTCCTGCCATCTTTTAATCCGTCGAACTCACGTTAAGATGGTTTTGCAGGCGTGGCTAGTTTCGGCTTGTAAGTCGAGGCAACCTGCAATTCTTTAAGCTGCTTGTCATCCACACCAGAGGGCGCACCCGTGAGCAAACATCGCGCCTGCTGCGTCTTTGGAAAGGCGATCACATCGCGGATCGAGTCTTCGCCAGAAAGCAGCATCACCCAGCGATCGATGCCATAGGCAATGCCGCCGTGGGGCGGCGCACCGTACGCGAAGGCTTCGATCAAAAACCCGAATTTGCTTTGGGCTTCGTCGTCGGAAATGCCGATGGTTGAAAACACCGCTGCCTGCACGTCTGGTTGGTGAATGCGAACGCTGCCACCGCCCACTTCAAAGCCGTTGAACACCAAATCGTAGGCTTGGGCACGGGCAGTTTTGAGATCCTCAACATCGTCAGGGTGAGGAGCAGTGAAAGGATGGTGCAACGCCTCCAAGCGTTTCTCGTCCGCGTTCCACTCGAACATGGGGAAATCGGTGACCCACAGCAAATTGATCTGGTCTGGATCGATCATGCCGAGTTCGTTGCCAATATATTGCCGCAAGCGATCGAGGGTTTTGTGAACCGTAGTGGCATCACCTGCCCCAAACAGTAGCAAATGTCCTGGCTTGGCATTGGTACGCTGGAGAATGTCTTGCTTTTGCGCCTCAGTGAGGTTGTCTTTGATCGCGCCGATCGTATCAATATCACCATCATCGCGCACTCGAATGTAAGCCAATCCTCGCGCTCCAGCTTCGGAAGCTTCTTTAAATAGATCCCCACCGGGCTTGATTCGCACGTTAGAAATGGCGTCGTTGCCGTTGGGGATCGGCAAAATCTTCACGATTCCGCCTTTGGAAACGGCGTCTGCAAACACTTTGAACCCGGAATTTTCGAGCACATCCGACACATCAACTAGCTCTAAGCCAAACCGGGTATCGGGTTTATCGCTGCCGTAGCGCGCCATGGCAGCGGCATAGGTCAGGCGGGGAAACGGACGGGGAATTTCGATGCCTTTGATGGTTTTAAAGATGGTGCAAACCAGGTTTTCGTTGAGTTCCAAAATTTCTTCTTGGGACATGAAGCTCATCTCCATGTCTAACTGGGTAAATTCTGGCTGGCGTTCTGCTCTCAAATCTTCGTCGCGGAAACATCGAGCAATTTGGTAGTAGCGATCGCACCCTGCCACCATCAGCAGTTGCTTAAACAATTGCGGCGATTGCGGCAAGGCATACCATTCTCCTGGGTTCGCCCGCGACGGCACGAGATAATCCCGTGCGCCTTCGGGCGTAGATTTGGTCAAAATTGGCGTTTCAACTTCGATAAAGCCTTCTGTATCTTCGAGATAGCGCCGCATGGTTTTGATGATCTGATGGCGCAATTGCAGATTTTGGCTCATGCGATCGCGCCGCAGATCTAAATAGCGATACTTCAGACGCAACTCTTCGCGCACGGGTTCTGCATCCGCCGACGACACCTGAAACGGAAGTTGCTTCTGCACAGGGTTAAGAATCTCAATTTCGTCGGCATAAATCTCAATTTTCCCCGTCGGAATTTTGGGGTTGAGCGATTCATCCGGGCGCTTTGTCACCCGTCCCACAATTTTGATCACATCTTCATTGCGAAGATCCCCCGCCTGCTGGTGCGATCGCGGCGTCCGTTCAGGATCGCTAACCACCTGCACCGTGCCAGAGCGATCGCGCAAATCGATAAAAATCACATACCCATGATCGCGCCGTCGATCCACCCATCCAAACAGGGTGACCGTTTCTCCAATATGGCTCGCTCGAACTTGACCGCAGTAATGGGTACGCATAGCAGGGCTTGGCAGTTTATAACGAGGAATGGTTAGAACCGAACGTCTGAACTTTAAGTCTAGCGAGGGGCAGAACAATTGCGACATTCTTCTGGCGCATCGCGAAAACTTCCCCATTATGCCAGCAATTGAGCGGGGAATCATAGGGAAGACCCAGAGGAAGCAGAGTTCATGATTTTAGAAGCGATCGCAACGGTAGTGCTAGGAGGCTTATGTTTTTGGGGAGGCATAAAAGCGGGGCGATTTTGGAGCGATTGTGCAAACCTTGGCAACGGCGATCGCGCCATCCCAAGCGAAAATGTTTTTCAAGGAAAAAACGCGGTCTCTCTGCTCTTTTTAGGACTCTACATTCTTCTGATTGTGGTGATGCTAAATATCCCTCAATCCAAAATTTTTCCGCAAAATTGGCGAATCTATGGGCTGCAAACAAGCTGGACGCTGATTCGGATTAGCTTTCTAGGCTTTTGCGGCGTTGCCTATGCCATCACCCAACGATCAGCGCGTCCCCAAATCTGGAGCGTGGTGCTACTGAGTGTGTTAGGCATTGGCGGCTTCAGCGCTGCCGAAAGCTATATTCTGGCTCCGATCTACGGAGATCTGATAGACAACTTGCAGCCTAATGGCGTCTTTAAGCAAACCTCTATGACAAGCTGTGCGCCGTCTGCCCTCGCGACTGTCTTGCGTCGGTGGAATATTCAAGACGCAACTGAAGTGAGTGTGGCAAAATATGCGAAAACAAGTCGCTTAGGCACTACGATGCCGCAGATAATAGATGCGGCTAGAACGTTTGGGTTAGACGGCATCGAGCTATCGCCGACGTGGGAGCAAATGCAGACGATCAACCGTCCGGGTGTGTTAGCCGTTTGGCTGATCGATGGAACCCGCAAGTTGCCCCACGCCGTTGCGCTCTTGGGAATGGATAAAACCCGAGCCGCGATCGCAGATCCCTCCAGTGGCAAAATTTTCTTGTTCACCCGTTCAGAATTTGCCGAAGTGTGGCGTCAGCAATACGTTCCGATTTATCGTCCCCCAGAGGTGCTATTGCTGCGCGAATCGCAAGCTATGGACTATCTCAAACAGTTGGGTTACAACAGTTCAAACCTGAAAGCAATGTTAAAAGAGTTTCAGCGATCGCACAATATCACCGCTACCGGAACGCTAGATACTCAGACAACGCTACTGCTAACCGGAGCATTTCTTAACGATGCGCCCACGCTAAAAGATCTGCAACTGCCCCTTGAATAAGCTCAACTCGCAAATCCTTAAAGCTGTGTGGGAAAGAGCTAGAATGCAGGCGACGTGCCCCCTGCTCCTCAAGCCCCGATCCTTCAAACGTTGGCAGAGCCATCCCAGGCTGCTACTCTTGCTTGTTGGCATCGTAGATATAAAACTTGCCAAACATGCCCACGGTTTCTAGCCGAAACGAGGGCACTTTGATAAAAAAAGGCACACCCGGAAACAAAGAACGGGCAGATAGATTAGTGCTGTAAATGCTGAAAAGGAAATAATTTTGGCGATCGCTACTCTGAGTAATCAGCTTTTTAAGCTCTGCCTGGTTGTCCTCCACAAATTCTGGACACTGCTGCCGCAGCATGGATGGAACCTCCTTGCAACCGTCTGTTTTCAACTTTCCAACAGCAAACTCCTCAAACGCCGCTTCCGGCGGATTTGTGGCTGCCATCAGCGCTCCAAGCCCAGCCAGCCCAACGCCCAATCCACCTAAAAACATTTGAAACGGTTTCATATCACACCACGATCCACGGCTCATCTCCAAGGTTCTTCCCATCTTAAGCAACGAACAAATTCTGGCTGCATTTTGGATAAAATTATTAGCAAGATGCTATGATAAATGTCGTGTTGATGGCGAGCGTAGCCAAGTGGTTAAGGCAGAGGATTGTGATTCCTCCATTCGTGGGTTCGATCCCCATCGTTCGCCCTTTTAGATAGTCGCTCTTTCATCCGCAAGGTTCCAGTTCGATCAAACGTTTGCAGGTTTGGCATAACTAAAAATTTTCTGGGAGATTGCGGGGTTTTCTTAGGGATGAACGTCTCCCCTCGGCATGAGTGCCCCTTGCAAATTCGCCCGACTCAGATCAACCTCTCCTAGCTCCACGTCAGACAGGGTTGCCTCGCGCAAATTGGTGCGATCGAGGAGCGCACCCCTCAAGCATGCCCGGCTCAAATTTGCGCGAGTGAGGTTTGCCCCCACCAAATTTGCGCCTCTCAAGTTTGCGCGAGTGAGGTCTGCCCCTGCCAAATTTGCTTTACTGAGGTTTGTCCAAGAACAATCTGCCCTAGAAAGATTGGCTTCACTCAAATCTGCCTCAACTAAGTAGGCGGCAATAAGATGAGCTTGCACCAAGTTTGCTTTGGGCAGCCGCGATCGATACAAATGTGCCTGTGCTAATTCTGCTTCATACAACGTTGCACTGGTGAGATCTGCCCCTGCCAGGTTTGCCTCGGTGAGATTTGCATGGCTTAACGCGGCTCGTCGTAAATCAGCATTGCTGAGATCGGCTTTCCGAAAGGTCGCGCCTCTTAGCTCAGTGCCGATCAGGTTAACGTGGGTTAAATCTGCGTTGTTAAAGTTTGCCCCTTTGAGATCTGACCCGATAAAGTTGGCAAAACTCAAATTGGCACCGCTAAAGTCAGCGCCAATGAGATGAGCATCAATAAATTCTGCATGGTGCAGATCAGCGTCGATGAGTTCGGCTTTGTGGAGCATGGCTTGATTTAACGTGGCAAAGCTGAGATGGGCGGCGATAAGTTTTGTCCAGCTTAGATGAGCACGGCGTAAATTGGCAGCCGTTAAGTTTGCGCCGCGAAGATTTGCGCCATCGAGGTCGGCGTTGCTGAGATCGGGATGCAAGTCAGGATGCTGCGATCGCCACTTCAGCCAGGTAACCGCACCCTGTTGCAGCAACATCAGATGCTTTGGATCTGCCATTGCCGCCTCTCTCTATTCTTTACGAACTGTTCCAGGATAGTCTCGCCCTGAAAGACTTTCCATCACGTCAACCACGGCTCTTGATGCCGCCAAAATATCCCGCTCTTCGCCGCCTAAATACAATCGCCCAAAGCTACCCACCGCAGAAATTTGGAGGATGTTGATCAGTGCCGCTTTTTCTGCTTCGTTAGCGGCTAAGGCGGCATAGGCCGCAGGTTCGACTTCAAAGACATAGAGCGTTTGCCCTGCCAAAATCATGTTGCCGCGGCGTGTCCGATTGATCAGTTGGGTATGGTGGGCATCGATATTGCGAATAATTTGGCTGGAGATCACATTTGGCTTGAAACAATCTTGCTGACGCACATCCAACGCGCTCAAAATTGCCTTTCCTGCCGCCTGTACTTCGCCCTGGTTGCTAGCATGAATTTCCAGCAAGCCATACAGCCGCTCTACGATTTGCACGCCGGGGCGCACCACAGCCGATTTCATTGCTACATCCATAATCCGGTTGATCTCAATGCCCGGAGAAATCTCTAACCACAAAGAGGCATCTCCTGGCAATGGTAAAAATCCCAAAGACTCGGTGCCTAGATAGGCAGCATGTTGAGCCTGGAGGCGATCAATATAAACGTAACTGCGAAGATCAATACCCAAGGGTGCGCTCACAAACTGAAGCCAATCTTAAGTATACGAGCTTGTCGGCGCGCCACGGCTTGAAAATCTGATTCTCGTGATAATTCTGGGTTATGAGTCGGCAGCGTGAGTGCTGATGCGATTCGCCTTGCGAAGCTCCGCAGGATCGCGATATGGTTGTGGTTTGCGTTGTGCTAGTTGTTGTCTCAGAGCTTTTGGTAGAAAATAAAGCCAATTTTTTGAACAGGTCAGATACTGAAACACCACGCCAAAACACTGAAGCCGTTCGGGGATGGTAATGGGTGCTTGAAGAATGCCTTGCACAAAGCCAACGGAGCTACGCTCCCAAAATGGATTGCGTTTACGATCGCCGTTTTGCCATTGTTGGCGGGCTTTGGCGGAGGCAAGACAGGTTGATTGCTTGAGGTGAAACCGCCGGAAAAACAGAGTTTCAGGAACTTGAATAAAGCGACCCTGCAAACTTAGCTCTGCTAAGACAACGCGATCGGTTCCATAGTTGCCCCGCTGTAGCTGAACGTTGCGGAGACTGTCTGCGCGAATTAACCCGAAAATTTCGTAACACCAGAAGGTTTGCAGCACAATGCTAGCAAAGCGCGCCGGGGTTTCCCACGAATCTAGACGACGGGGACGATCGCGCTTTGGAGGTTGCTCATTGCCTGCCCAGTCGATGCGTCCCACGTCAGAAAAGCTCAAAACCACTGATGGATCATGGTCTAAAATGTCTACGCACCGCTCTAAAAAGGTGGGCGCACAGAGGTCATCGTGGGCTGCCCATTTGAAGTATGTGCCCCGCGACAGCCGAAACGCCTGATTGTAATTTTCTGCTGCCCCAATGTTGTGCGGGTTGCGATAGTAGCGAATTCGCGAATCGCGGGCGGCGTAGGCTTGGCAAATAGTGGCGGTGCGATCGCTAGAGGCATTATCCGACAAAATAATTTCAAAATCAGTAAAGGTTTGATTGAGAAGGGACTCTAGTGCCGCTTCTAGAAAATCCTCACCATTAAAAACAGGCATCCCGATGGATACAAGAGGTCGATCATTAGACATATTAACTTCCTTGCAAGCAAATACTTAGGGAGGGTGTGGCTAACCAAGAGCACAGATAATTGGGAGCGGTCTGTGGCTCGGCGGCGGTTTAGAATGGAGTGTTTTGAGATTTGAAGGGCTTATTTGAATTATGTCTGCACTCAAAGTAAATTGGGTAAATTTACGGTCAAGCCTTGATATTTTTTTGATGTATGCCAATTTACACGGAGACCACGATCGCTCAGACAAGCCAAAATACCTGTGACTGAACCTGGAGGCTGAGGCAAAAGTGAATTACTCGGTAGTTGATCTAGGGGCAGAGATTTTTTTGATCGAGAATCTACTGGAACCTGACCTGTGCGATCGCATCATTCATGGGTCAGAATCTTGTCACTTTCAGGCGGCGTCAATTTTGCTAGAAACTGTCGATCGCGATGTTCGCAGTAGTGGATTGCTAAAACTCGATCAAACCCATGAAATGCAGAACACAATGAATCAATTGCTCCTCGAAAAGATTTCTGTGATTCAGCAAGCGCTACAACAAATCTATGGGATAAAATTTCCTTACGCCGAAATTTGCTCTATTCTGCGGTATCTGCCTGGGCAGCAATATAAGCGACACGTTGACAATATTTTGCTCTCAAGCCGCTTTCAAGAACTTGAGCAAGGCATTCCTACCCGTGATATCAGCGTGGTTGGTTATCTCAATGATGATTGTGAAGGTGGCGAAACGTTGTTTGATCGACAAGCAATCAAAGTCAAACCACACCGGGGAAGCGCGATCGTATTTCCGGCCTACTACACCCATCCGCATCAATCGTTGCCCGTCCGCCAGGGCAAAAAATACGCCTGGACAACCTGGCTCTATCGATAACTCTAGATCAAGCCTAGAAGATCAAGCCTGGGATAGAAACCCTATGGCTCAACCACGATCTTGCGGGGCTTCGCAAGGCGACTCGCGGCTTCTGAGATCGGCTGCCAACAGGTTTCAATCAGTTCGTCAACATCCCGAATAATCCAAATCTTAGTGTTTAACTGTTGCGCTAACTCTTCTACCTTCATATCGTCTAGAAACACCGTTGCATCGTGCTTTAGCATCAATGAAGGCAGCAAAATTCCGTCTCCCAACTCTTTTCCGTGCAGGGCTTGCAGAATATCTTGACCCGTTAGCAATCCGGTAACAGTCATCGTTTGTCCCCAATAGGTGCTGTTAATAGCAATGAGGTTGACGGTAAGATTTTCTACCTGATTGAGGCGGCTTACGATTGGCTCGAAGGCGAGTTCCACTGCATTTCCGACAATCCAACTGAGGTGATGGCAGCGCCCGATCGCGGTGGGCAACCGTTTTGCCGCCTGCTGAAACTCCTTCAAAAACAGCCGAATCGATCCAACACCATTGCCGATTTGGGGATAATCTTCGTAATGTGCTTCTGGTGGCACACCTTGCCCCGCAATCAAAAACCACTCATCGGCAAGCCACGCAAACGTAGAGCCAAATTTCTGACGAAACTGGTTCTGCAAGGCTTCAACTTGGGCAATCACCTCTTGCGCCTTTTCGCGAGTGACGGGAATTAGAGGATCATCTGCGGGGCGAAAGCGCGTCAAACCCACAGGAACCACGGCAACAGACGTGACGGCAGGCACATCCCCCTGATGAAATTCGGCTAGGTCGAGCAATGTGCGAGTCAAATGCTCCCCATCGTTTACGCCAGGGCAAAGCACAATTTGAGCATGAAGTTGCAACCGCCGTGCTTGAAACCATGCCAACTGTTCCAACAATTTTCCAGCTCGCGGATTTTTGAGCAAGCGAATTCTCACGTCTGGTTCTGTCGCATGAACCGAAACGTAGAGCGGAGACAGGCGCATGTTCTCAATTCTGTCCCATTCGGGTGGCGGTAAATTGGTCAGGGTGAGATAACTTCCGTAGAGAAAACTGAGGCGATAGTCATCGTCTTTAAGGTAAAGACTGTCTCGCTTGCCCGGAGGCTGCTGATCGATAAAACAAAACGGACAGCGATTGGTGCATTGAATCAAGCCGTCAAACAAAGCGTTTTCAAACTCTAACCCCAAGTCTTCGTCGTACTCTTTTTCGATCTCGACGCGATGGGCATTACCCTTTTTGTCTAAAACTTCCAGTTCTAGCACTTCATCGGCACAAAAAAATTGATAGTCGATCAAGTCGCGGGGTGCTTGACCGTTGATCGATACCACGCGATCGCCCACCTCAAAACCGATTTCTTCTGCGATCGATCCCGGCTGAACGGCAGTAACTAAGGCAGGACGAATCGAGGCTTCACTCATGAATTGGGACGGCTTAAGGAATCAGATTTCCAGTGTATCAAGGCAGAAGTCGGTTGGATCGCGGCTCGTCTTTGCTCGTGTTTCTGCCCTAGTCCTAGTGGTCAATCAAGGTTGAACTGAGGGACTAGGGGGAGAGGGGGAGAGTCTGGTAATCGGAACCATCGGCTCATGCACCCATCTACCCATCGACTGAACGTTGACAATTTACTAGTTATCTGTCGAAGTTGATCATCTACCAGGGCACTCACCTCATCCACTCAAATCATCCACAATAATGGAGTTGCGAATTACAAACAAATTACTGTCTAGCCGTTCAAAGCGGCGCTGAACTTCTTCGATCGGAATCTCAGAATTTTTGAGGGCATCTCTGAGTTCTGCAACGCGCGTTGCCACATGACGCCGAACAGTTGCTGGCATAAATTCATCAATGCTCGGCAACAGCAAATCGTATCGCTCAAACAGCCATTCTGCTCGCCATTTCAGGTTTTCTAGCGCCTGCCCTCGCGGATCATCACTCATCAATCGGCTTTTATCCCAACAGGTTGGATGCGATCGCACCCAATAGGGTCGCCCCCAGCCCCAGCCGATACCAGATAAATACCCATGTCGTCTGACGCTGCAAAAAATCGAGCAACCATGCGATCGATAAATATGAAAACACAAATGCCGAAGCGGTGCCCACTAGCAAAGGGAGGAACATCGCGGGTTGATTGAGCGCGTCTGTTCCTTGAACCACGGTCGCGATCGTCAGGGCTGGAATGCCGAGCAAAAATGAAAACCGAGCGGCGGTTGTGCGATCAAATCCTATGAATAGTGCGGTTGTCAACGTTGATCCCGATCGCGATGCCCCTGGCAGTAGAGAGACCATCTGCCCCATGCCAACGATCAATCCATCGATGATGCGGAGGTCGTTAAATGTCCGGATGCGATTGCTAATTTTTTCTGCCAAAGCCAGCAAAAGTGCCATCACCAGCGACATGATCGCAATCAGCAACGGACTCTCTAACGACAGGTTCAGCACTTTTTTGAGGATAAACCCGGCACTCAGCACGGGCACTGTACCAATGATAATGCCGACCAAAATCTTCCATTCGTCGCGCTGCCAGTTTTTGGTCTGAACCGCCGCGATCGCGCCCATGGCGATCTGCTGAATATCCTTCCAAAAATACATCACCACCGCAATCACGCTACCAAACTGGATCGCGTCCGTCGCTTCTTTGGTCCAAACGGTTTTCCAACCAAAGATGTCGGTGAAAATTAACAGGTGAGCCGTGCTGCTGATCGGCAGAAATTCGGTAATGCCCTGCACAAGACCTAAAATAATGCCTTGAATGATCGCCGTAAATCCCACGGTTGCCGGTTCTGTCTGAGCGATGAAATCTATTAAAAAGGGCGAAAGCAAGGGCATGAATTGTGCTCCTGTTGATGGGCAGGTTAGGTTTGCGGATTGCTCTTGAGTACCTTATCACTTTGTTTTTCGTGGAAGTGCGATCGCGCTCAGGAATTTCCGCTAGGATGAGTGATGATGCCCCTAGGGGGGATACTCCTGCTTAAGTCTGATTTACCCGTTCTTAGCTCCAGCCCCCTCAATAGATGTGGTAATGTTAAGTAACGTAAATAAAAATTAATCATAAGCCCAAAACCCTTGTTGTCATCGCCACCCAACCCCGCCGTTTGTTCCCCAGACACCGAGCTTCTTCGCTCGATGCCTCACACTCTGGCACTAGAAACCCCAGTCTCACCGCCATCTCAGATTTCCACTGCTCTTCTAATATTTGGCGGGGCTACCTTTCTGGTATCGGTTCCCGTTTTTTTTGAAGCGCCCTTGGTGCGATCGCTCCCCTTTCTCAGCTTGGCACTAACCGGGTTTTGGGCGTGGTTGAGCCTCTCCCTTGCCTCTAAGCCGCAGACTCAAATCTGGGGCGACTTGCTAACAGGCTTTACCTGGACATGGCTAGCCGGATCGCTCTACTGGGGATGGATGCGGTGGGAACCTGGGCTGCATTTGCCCATCGAAGCGATCGCACTCCCGATCGCGCTGTGGGGCATCACGCAAAACTGGTGCAAAATTGGCAACTTTTTCTATCTCGGCTCGCTGTTTGGCACAGTTGTGACCGATGTGTACTTTTACTTAGCAAACTTGATTCCCTTCTGGAAGCAACTGATGCAAGTCGAGCCAGAAGCCGTGCGACCTATCTTTCAGCAGGCGCTAGTTCAAATGAATACTCCCTGGGGGCTAAGCTGGGTTGTTTTGCTGGCAGGGGTGCTGCTGAGTGTAGGTATCTTTTCGTTTCGACTCCGAACCCTGCACTGGTTTGCATTTAGTGGCGCTGTCTTAGCCACAATTTTTGTAGATAGCCTATTTTGGGTCGCTGCCCTGTTTGCCTAACGGGTTGGGGTCATGAGAGATTCTCCTAAAATGTAAGATAAACTTCTCATTAAGCATCCGGAAATTACTGAGGCATAGCAGGTCACCACGGTAAAATTCCAAGCGCTACCACTGACCCCGGTTGATGTGTCAAGATGCATCATAGAAACGGATGATGTGTGCCCTTTAACTGCCTGTGGTGACTTTACAACCCGCTCCCCATTTAATCCTTCATACCGATGCTGGAAGCACCCCTTTGCTATTGGTAGACGGCAACTGCTGGACGTTTGGGCGCAGCGAAGACAACACGTTTGTGATCCGCGATCGCTGGATCTCTCGCAACCATGCCATGCTGCAATGGATGGAAACCGGCGAGTTTTATTTGATTGATCTGGGCAGTCGCAATGGGTCATTTGTTAACGGTCGCCGAGTCAGCATTCCCGTGACCCTGCACAACGGGGATTGCCTCACCTTTGGGCAAACCGAGCTACAGTTTCACTGTTCTGTGCTTCGCTCTCCCGACCCGTCCATCGGATCAGACTCTAAGGAATTTACGGCAACCGCTACGCTGCATGTCCGCAGTCTCATTTCGGTCTTAGTTGTCGATATTCGAGACTTCACAGTGCTGACTCGCCAGCTTGACGAAAAAATATTGTCAGAAGTGATCGGCACATGGTTTCGCTGCGCTGGAGATATTATCCGCGAGTACGGAAGTTGGGTAGATAAATATATTGGTGATGCCGTGATGGCAGTCTGGACTCATGGAACCCAAGGCGTCAGCCGCGACGAAACCCTGCGAATTTTCCAAGCGGTGAACGCTTTACATAAAATGACTAATAGTTTATACAGCCAATATCCACTTCCATTTCCCCTAAAAATTGGGGCCGGGATCAATACCGGATTTGCCATGGTTGGTAATACTGGCAGCGGCGATCGCCCCGACTATACCCCCTTAGGCGATACCGTAAATGCTGCCTTTCGGCTAGAATCTGCTACCAAACAAATTGGCATGGATATTGCGATCGGAGAAACAACCTATGCCTATGTCACTCGTCTTGTGGGTGAGTGCGATTTCTTTGATCCACACACGGTTGACCTCAAAGGGTACGACACTCCAACCCTAACGCATGGCTGTTTATTCGTTGATTTAGAAAGCTTTCTCAGAGCCAAAGTTGGCACAACCGGATACGGCTAGTCCCTTAAATCTAGGCGAGAATAGAGGTTCCCTTGCATCTCTTTTGGCAACGCACTGCAGTAGGCATTCCTAATCGCCCAAAACTTCTTCAGCAGATTGGAACCCGAAAATGATAGTCTCTAATATAAAGCTGTGTATCGCGTCTGCTCGACTGAGTGGGAGGGAAAGATTAACATGAAACGTTTGATTCGCTTTTTTGTCACCCTAAGTGTGATAGTTAGCTGCTTAGGATGGTTTTCACAGAACGCAATGGCAGCAAATCTCAGCGATTTTAGGGCGTCGTTACGGTCTTCAACAACTGTGCTAGCCGTAGAATCTGCCGAAGACTTACGCAACGTTGTTTCGGATAAGCTATCCACCGCTTTTGGGAGAAAGCTTGACCTCAACAACACCAACGTCCGCTATTTCCGCCAATATCCGGGCTTGTATCCTACGTTGGCAGGGCTCATCGTCAAGAATGCCCCTTACGAAAGCGTAGAAGATGTTCTCGATATTCCTGGCTTGACCGGTCAGCAAAAAGAAGTTCTACAGTCTAATCTCGATAATTTCACCGTTACAGAGGTGACAAAGGAACTGGTCGAAGGTCAAGATCGCATTAACAACGGTGTATACCGATAATGCGCTGTCGGTCTTGAGCTAAGACGTTTTGCTTCTGTGTTTGTCTATTTGCGCTCTCCACTGAAAGGGTTGACCCAAGCCGCAACGCTGGCTCAACCGTGGAGAGCGTTTTTTATCAAATAAGGTCAAAAGTAAGGCTAAACGTGAGCGTTGTTCCTGCCCTAAAGCCGTTTCTGCTGGGTAGAAACTGGAGGTTCGTTTTTTCTTAGACCTTGGATGCTGACGCTTACATGCCATTTCCAAAGCTCCACAAACGGGACAAAGGTTTGCAATTCGACGAGATTCGGGGGTTGAAAACCCTCCAGATGAGGCTTGCACAGTAGACTCGTGAGCAGGGCAACGTCACGGCATCTACGGCATCTGAGGCGCTACCGGTTATCATTACAATTTCCAATAGGGTGGTCTCTACTGTGAACTCACTTCCTCAGTTTGATGTTCTAGTTGTAGGAGCAGGCGCGGCAGGACTGTATACCGCACTGTGTTTACCACGACAGTATCGAGTGGGGCTGATTGCCAAAGATAAAGTATCACGCTCGGCGAGTGATTGGGCACAAGGGGGCATTGCGGCAGTAGTTGATCCGCAGGATTCAACAGAGCTTCACATTCGAGACACGCTGAAAGCTGGAGCGGGGTTGTGTGACTATGATGCTGTGAAATTTTTGGTTGAGAATGCGGCGGCGTGCATTCATCACTTGGTCGATATGGGTGTTGGCTTTGATCGTTATGGAGACACGCTCTCGCTGACGCTAGAAGCTGCCCACTCTCGGCGACGGGTGCTGCATGCGGCGGATACCACGGGTCGAGCGGTGGTGAGCCGCCTGGCTGAACAGGTTTTGAGTCGTGAAAATATTCAAGTGTTGTCTCAGGCGCTGGTGTTGGATGTGTGGTTGGAAGACCAAGGGTGCCGGGGGGTGAGTTTGGTGTATCAGGGCGCGTTGCAGTGGGTGCGATCGCGCGCTGTGATTTTGGCAACAGGCGGCGGTGGTCAGGTGTTTGCCCAAACCACGAATCCGGCGATTAGCACTGGAGATGGGGTTGCGATCGCGCATCGGGCGGGGGCAATTCTTCGAGATTTAGAGTTTGTGCAATTTCACCCAACGGCGCTCACAACGCTTGGTGCTCCTCGCTTTTTGATCAGTGAAGCCGTGCGAGGGGAAGGGGCACATTTAGTTGATCGCCACGGACATCGCTTCACGTTTGATTATCATCCTTCCGGAGAATTAGCGCCCAGAGATGTGGTCAGTCGGGCTATTTTCAATCATTTACAAACGACGGAAGCCGATCCGGCAGGGGCAAATGTTTGGCTAGATTTGCGCCCTATTCCCCCTAAAACCATCGAGCACCGCTTTCCAAATATCATTCAGGTGTGCCAACGGTGGGGCATTGACGTGTTTAAGCAACCGATTCCAGTGGCTCCGGCGGCTCACTATTGGATGGGCGGCATCGGCACCGATTTGATGAACCAGACCTCGATTGCCAACCTGTATGCGGTGGGTGAAACGGCGAGCACCGGAGTTCATGGCGCAAATCGACTGGCGAGCAATTCACTGCTGGAATGCTTAGTGTTTGGGTCACGGTTTGCGGATTTGCGCTTGGAGGACAACCGGCACGAAGCGCCAGAACCCATTGACCTCTGTGCTTGTCCTTTACAAGCTTCTGATCTCAAAACCCTGCGGGTGCTGCGATCGCAGTTGCCCCGTCTGGTGTGGCAAGAGGCGGGAATTTGCCGGAATGCTAATGGTTTAGAGGCGGCGATCGCGCAGGTTGCCGCTTGGCAAACCGAATTTCACGCCCTTGCTCTCAGCCAGACTTTTCTTGCCCTCAAACCGGGTCAGGCGTTCCAGTTTAACGTTGTAGATGCCGCTCCTGATAATGCCAATCCTGTAGATGCCGATTACCTGTGTCGGGTTTGGGGAGAGCTTCACAATTTGTTAGAAATCGCCGATTTAATTCTGAGAAGTGCTAAGTTTCGCACTGAGAGCCGGGGCGGGCACTATCGAGCAGATTATCCCCATCCGGCGTTAGCGTGGGAAAGGCATACCACGGTTCATCACCAGTCGTGGTGCACTTCGCCAGTGAGCGCAGAAGCCTGATCGCTCCCTTGCTGAATTTACTCTGGCATCAAAGTAATACCAATTTAAAGAACAAGGATTAAGGCTGGAGTGTTGAGGAGTTCGGCGTTTACTTGGCGTTTACTTATAGATTCAGCAACGCCATTTTGCTTTACGGTTCAATCTTTAATCACTCGTAGCACCCGCTCCATATCTAATACAAAGATAGCTAAGGTTGCTTTACCTTGAGGCAAAACCGCAACGCGACTTGCAATGCTGAGCGGATGGTTTTGCTGATAAGGTGCGGGAATCTGTCGAATCGTAGATGCATCTAGCTCAATGAGATCAGGCGGCGTATCGACTCGGATGGCACAGATTTCCCCGCCTACTTTCGTGACCACCAAAAACTGCCCCTGCTGCGATTCGCCCTGCGAAGCTCCGACGGAGCGCGAGATTGATTGCTTGAGGCTGAGGTGAGGGTAGAGGTTAAGTACCGCGATCGCAAGATGTCCAAGATGAATCAATTCCACCATGCCCGATCGCTCTTGGGGAGCCGATGATGCACTCATCTCTGGGGGCGCATTCACCACTCGCAGCACCGACTCCATCGGCAACGCCAAGCGATATCCCGCAATTGAAAAAACAACAGCTTTAAGAACAGGTTTTACCAAGGGTGGCAACGAACGGGATACCAATACTGACGTCATGACACGGCTTCCTTGCTTTTAATCAAACGTTTAACCAAACTGAGCAACTGCTCTTCTGCAAACGGCTTGGTCATATACGCCGAAGCCCCCAATTGCACTGCAAGCTGCTGATGCTTTTCATTGCTTCGCGAGGTCAACATAATCACAGGAATCTGCTTTAGCCCCGATTCTTGGCTATAGCGCATCAGAAACTCAAACCCATTGAGGCGAGGCATCTCTACATCGCAGGTGATTAGCTGAATATCGGGATGTTGCTGAAGCTGTGCGATCGCATCTAATCCATCCTGAGCTTGTATCACATCGTAGCCTGCATCCTGTAAGGTAAACGTTAGCGCCTGCCTGACGGTAATCGAATCATCAATCACCAACACGCATTGAGATGTCTGAACCGGCGATGATGGCGCGAGGTTAGCGGGGATGTCTGCACTCCGAAGGTGAGGTTGTTGGAGCGGTAGATCCGCAGACGATTCTTTGCGTAACAGGTCGTTAGCAAGCAAGAGTTGCTGTACGATCGCAACGCCATCTACCACTAAAATTAGGCGTCCGTCTCCCAACACGCTACATCCGTAGACATAAGATGGCGGAGTCAAAGTTGTTCCCATCGGTCGGATGACTAACTCCTGCTCTCCAATCAGATGGTCAACTTCTAGCCCGACCCATTCTTCCTGTCGTCGCATCAATAGCAATGGAGTAGACAACGTGCCGATCTCTGGCAGCCCGTTTCGCGTTGATTCGGCAGACGGAAGCATCGTTGCGTAGTGCATGAGTTGAGAGATTTGATGCACCGGAACTGGATATTCTTCCTCCCCTTGCTGCCAGCGAAAAACTCGTGTGCTGCCAACCATTTCAAACTGTTCAGCAGTAGGAGCCAAAATTCGATCAATTTCGTCTGATAAGAAACCATAGATCGCTTGCCCAGACTGGCATACCAACAATCGTGCACTCATCAGGGTTAACGGCAAGTGCAATGAAAAGGTTGTGCCACGGTTTAATTCTGATGCGACGGTAAGGTTGCCTTGAAGGAATTGAACATGCGATCGCACTACATCCAAGCCAACTCCTCGACCTGACAGTTCATTCACCTGTTTAGCCGTGGAAAATCCTGGCTCAAACAGTAAATTCAACAACTCTGCTTGTGAGAACTGCTCGACTTGATTAGACGATAATTTCTTTAACTCAAAGCCGCGCTGACAGATTCGCTTCAGGTCTAGTCCGCCGCCATCATCTTGCACGTCAATCAGCGTTCGGTTTCCCTGCTGACTGACTCGAATGATAATGCGCCCCCCTGCTGGTTTTCTGTGCTGGTGGCGAAGGTCAGCCGACTCGATGCCATGATCAAAAGCATTACGGATGAGATGCAGCAACGGATCAAACAATCTTTCAGCAACCGCTTTATCAACTAAAACTTGGGTTCCGCTTAGCTGTAACTCGACTTGCTTGCCGTAGGTTTCTGTCAACTGCTGCACGATCCGTGGAAGACGATTTAAAACCGCTCCGATTGGTATCATCCTCGCCAACATCAAGTCATCGCGCAAATAGCCCAACAATCGTCCTTGCTTATTTCGGGCAAGATTTGCTTGGCGTGCTAAGGCCTCCATCGCTTGTACTTCCAGTTCTAGCGGTACTAGCTCTTCTACAGCAGATTGCAACAACTCATGCACTTCGTTGTGTTGATCGAGTTCGAGGGTATCAAACTTGATGTTTAGCCCATCTTCCATCTGTGCCAGCCTGGCTCTGTGGCTGTCCATCGAGGGTTCTGGCAAGGTTAACTGGCGATCTGCCCATTCCTGGAGTTGCGCCATGGTTCGCTGATGTTGTTTCAGCCCTTGGGTCAATTCGCGAACCACAAGGTGCAAATGCTCGTCTTGCAACATCTGCTGATTTTGGTGAATCAAAAGTTCGCTAGTGGTGTAGTTTAACGATTCTAAATGCTCTAGTTCAACTCGCACCGTTGGCATCTGAGCAGACCCCTTCTCTAGCTGAGGTGCATGATCTAAAGGCGGCGTCTCAACGTGTTGAGTCATCGGCTGCGGCTTTAGAGATGCCTGCAATGGTGCTTGTTCTAAGCCTGCCTGCTGTGGGGATGGCTGAAGCTCTTTAGGGGGTAAGATTGTTGCTGGCGGTTCATCATCCCAAAGCTCAAAGCCTTGTGTTGCGGAACTGCTGCCTGCCGCTTCAGACGTTGGGCTTAAATCTAAAGATCCCAATTCCTCCAGTGCAGACTGAATGGAATCGATATCTAATTGAGCTTGACCGTCTTCTTGAACATTGTTATCTACACGAACTGTGACAGGATTGGATTTTACAACCCCAGCATCAGGGGCTGACCACAACGGGCGGTTGAGAAACTGAAGAAACCGATGCCACGATCGCTGGGAATGTTGCAGAGCAGATTGCATGCTTCTAGCTTTAGACGCTGGCGGTTCACGATGGCTGAGAGTGGTGCGGCGGCTCTGAGGAGCGTTTACAGGGGTGCGATGGGTCAGCCGCTTTAGGGCTTCCGATACCGCTCCCCCTTGGCGGCGATCGCCGCTGAGCACTGCAATTTGTCCTTGGCGAAGATCTGCAAGGGCGGCTTGGGCGATCGCAACACTTTGCTCTGGGTTCACCTTGAGGGCTTTGAGTGAGGCTTGAGCGATCGCTCCAAATCCCGGTAAATTTAACGACTCTGATAGCCCCAAAAAGACTTCGGCTTGGGTTTGCAACGTCTCGCTAATCTGTTGCGGAGAGCCATTTGACACTGCGATCGCTAGCTCTTCCAAGCGTTCTCGCACTCCTGTTTCAAACAGCGATCGCGTAATATCAAACCCCAATTCCGCAGAGGTTGGAATGGCTGCCCCCGGATCAAAGTGCTTGCCTAACTTTGTTCGTAACTGCTTAAAGACAACTTCTGCACGAGCTAGACACTCTGCACTTCCATGATTGGGTGGGCGGTCTGTGTTGAGTGCCATCATCAAGGGCGATCGCAAGCACTCGTACCCCTCAAACAGCAGCGCCTCTAGCTCAGCATCAATGTCAACCTCTGGCTTGTAGAGCGCCTTAAACACATCCTCTAGAGAGTGGGAAATCGTTTTGATCGTATCAAAACCAACGCTTGCAGCGGCTCCTTTGAGGGTGTGTGCTGCCCTCATCAAGCTATGCACTTTAGCCGGAGAGCGCTCTTCTCGCAAACTCAGCAAATCTTGCTCGATACTGCGGAGCAGATCTTGGGCTTCGGTCAGAAAATAGGAATACGGTTGTTGGCGAAGCGTTGTGTCAGACATGATAGGGAACAGGTTTAAATTTCGAGTTACAAAAGCAAACAATGAAATGAGTTTTGAATGGGCGATGTTCACTCAAAACTCAAAACCGAAACCTCAGAACTCCTAGTTCACTTTGAATTGACCCACGCTAGTCTGAAGTTGCTGCGCTGTTGTGATTAGCTCTTGGAACGATGCTGAAATTTGATTCGACTGTGCAGAGTTTTTATTTGCCAGCGTTGCTACATCTGTCATCGCTTGTGTCACAGCCTGAGACTGTTGCGTTTGTGCTAATGTTGCCTGTGTGATTCCCTGGACGAATTGGCTAATTTGTGCTGTTGCGTTGATGATTTCGGTTAGCTGCTGACGAGTTTCGTTAACTAAGCTAGTTCCACTCACTACCTGCTGAATTCCTGTATCCATTGCGGTTGCCACTGCACTTGTTTCAGACTGAATCTCTTGGGCAAGTTTTTCAATTTCGCGGGTTGCCTCGGCAGATTGCCGCGCTAGCGATCGCACTTCATCTGCCACCACGGTAAAGCCTCGCCCATACTCCCCAGCCCGAGTTGCCTCAATCGAGGCGTTTAATGCTAACAATTGCGTTTGGGTTGTAAAATTGCCAATCAAACTGACAATTTTTGAGATTTTTTGCGATGACTCACTCAATCGCTTGATTTTTTTACTTGTTTCGGCCACCGTTTCCCGGATCGACATAATACTGTCTACTGTGCGGTTCATGGTGGCATCCCCAGAGCGTACGGTTTGATTTGCCTGCTGTACGGCTGATTCAACTTGTCGGGCATTCGTAGCAACCGCTTGTGTCGAACTCACCATGGCTTGAATGTGATCCAAAGCTCGCGTCACTTCTTGCATCTGTGCTTCAGCCTGCTGGGAAAGCTTTGCGATCGCGCCTCCACTGGTGCGAGAAGTATGCGTCACCTTGAGCGATGTCGTTTGCACTTGAGTGACAATCTTCCGCAAGCTCTGAATTGTGTTGTTGTAGGCATCTGCGATCGTGCCGACTTCATTTTCTGCCACCGGAACTCGCACAGTTAAATCTCCAGAAAAAACAGGCTTAATCGCTGCCAGCAACTGAATGACTTGCATCTGAAGCTGCTCTTTCGCCGCTTTTTCTCGCTCAGCCGCTTGAGCCAACTGCTCTCCCTGCACCCGCAATGTCTCAAGAGATTCCACTTGCTCTAGGGCAGCCCCCAACTGTCCCGCAACCTGATTGAGCAACAAAACATCCGCCTCTTCCCACTGTCGGGGTTCTGAGTTTTGGTAAACTGCCAAAATCCCCCAGAGTTGCTGGTTCTTAAACACTGGAACTAACACATAGGCTCTTGCCTCAAATTTCTCTAGAAGCTCGACATGGCAAGGATCATGCCCTGCGGTGTAGATATCATTGATTGCGAGGCTTTCTCGCTGGCGATACCGTCCTCCCTGGGTGTCTTTGAGGTACGTGTCTTTGACATTCGTACCGACCTCAGTGCCGACTAGTTTGCACCAGCCACTAGCCACAGATTCGTAAACAAAATCGCCGCTCCAGTCAGCGTTAAAGCGATAGATTGCTGCCCGATCGAGCTTTAAGAACTGCCGAATGTCTTGGGCTGTAACCTGGAAAATAACATTCAGGTCGGATGATTGTCCTGTGAAGTCGATCGATTGACGAATGCGATCGCTCACTCGTGTCAAAATCTTCTCTCGCTCTGCTTGGCGCTGAATCTGAACCACATAGTCTGATTGTTGCAGCGCCACCCCCAGTTGAGACCCAATTTGGCTCAGTAGCGTGATTTCAGACTCTTCCCAGTGGCGCGGCATAGAATTTTGGTATACCCCCAACAATCCCCAAAGCTGCAATCCGGCAAAGATGGGTACGATCGCGTAGGCTCTCACTTGAAACTGCTCTAAAACAGCAATGTGGCAAGGCTGGTGCTCAACGGTGTAAATATCATCCACCGCAAGACTTTTGTTTTTTCCATACCGCCCTCCTTGTGTTTCTTGGAGATGCGTATCTTCCCAAACCGTCTTTGTATTTGTTCCCACAAGCCGAACCCAGCCCGCATCGACTGATTCTGCCACAAACTCGCCGCTCCAGTCGGGGTTAAATTGGTAAACCGCCACCCGATCTGCCTCTAAAAGTTGGCGAATCTGTTGGGTTATTTGCCTAAAAACCGTCTCTATATCCTGAGAGTGACGTATTTTCTCGCTGACCACCTGTCCAACCTTGTCGATGACGCGGATAAAGCTCCGTTCTCGCTCGACAACCTTTGTTAATTGCTCTGCCTGTGCCCGAATCTGCTGTGTCTGTTCTGCCTGTTGAAGCGCGACCCCTAGCTGAGTTCCAATCTGGGTCATCAGTGCAATTTCAGAGTCTTCCCACTCGCGAGATCCCGAATTTTGGTATACCGCTAGCAAACCCCATAGGTGGTTTCCTTGAAGAATCGGCACAATGATGTAGGCTCTTGCCTGAAAGCGCTCTAGAAAGCTGAGATAGCAAGGAGAGAATCCGGCTTGGTAGATATCGTTGACCGCTCTGAATGCCTCGCCTTTGGTATAGGCTCCGCCCTGAGTGTCTTTTAGATAGGTATCAACAGGCTTTGCCCCGGTCATCCCCAGGGTTTTTGCTGTGCAGTCCGTCACGTTGTCGCGGAAACTGGCATCTTCTTGCTGCGCCTGCATAAACGGCACCCAACTTCCGCTCATGGCTTCAGCCACTACCTCACCACTCCAATTTGGCTCAAAGTGATAGACGCAGACTCGATCCGCATTTAATAACTGTCGGACTTCTTGGGTCGCTGTTCTAAAGATGGTGTTGACATCTAACGTCGTGCGAATTTTTTCGATCACTCGCGCTGTAGACTGCTCTCGGTCTGCAACTTTTGCCAACTGTTCGGCTTGCGATCGCACCTGCTGCAAATACTCTGCCTGCTGCAATGCAACGCCTAGCTGATTCGCAATTTGCGTCATCAAGGTGGTTTCGTTGATGTTCCATTGACGGGGTGCAGAATTTTGATAGGCTGCCAACAAGCCCCACAGTTTCCGATCTTGCATAATTGGCACAATTACGTATGCCCGCGCTTGATAGCGTTCTAAAACTTCGAGATAGCAAGGTGTAAACCCAGCTTGATAAATATCCGATACGGCTCGGTAGCCTTCTCCTTTGGCATAGCTTCCCCCGCGCGTTTCTTTGAGATGCGTATCTACAGTTTTCAGCCGAGTATTGTCGAACGATTTGACAAGACTGCAATCACTGATGTTGTCAAGGAGGGCTGGGTTGTCGGCTTGGTCTTGCAGTACAGAAGTCCAGCCTTGGGCGACTGATTCGGCAATAAATCCGCCGCTCCAATCTGCCTCAAATCGATAAATTCCAACGCGATCGGCTTTTAGAAGTTGCCGAACTTCCTGTGTTGTGGTGCGGAAAATCGCGCTAATGTCTAGCGATCGTCGGATGCGATCGATCACTTTAAAGATGGCTTTTTCCTTTTCCTCTTGCTGGTCGAGTTGAGATGAAAATTCGGACTGCTGTAAACACACCGTTAGCTCTAAACACAACTGATAGAGCATTGTGATTTCCGACTCTTGCCAAAGCCGAGTCCGAGAGCATTGCTGTACAATCAGCAACCCCCACGGCTGCCCTGCCAGCATAATCGGCAAACTCAGGCTCGCCTTGACCTGCAACCGCTCTAAAAGTTGATGCTGATAAGGGGTCAGGTCTACCCGATTGATGTCCTCAATCAGTACCGCTTGCTGTTTGATATAGTCTTGAGGTTGATCAAAACAAAAACACGTCACAGGTAGTGTCTCATGCAATGCTGGCGACCAACCGCGCTGTAGAGATTCAGCAATAATTTTGCCAGCATCTCCCATATCAAAGCGGTAAATTATGGCTCGATCGGCTTGCAACGTCTCCCGTGCCACTTTGACAAACACTTTTAGCAACGCATCAAGATCAGAGGTTTGGCGCATCTGAGTTGCGATCGCAAGCAGTTGCTTACGCTGATAGCGCAATTCACGAGTTGAGGCGGCGGTGTTTGCGTCTTTTCTCGGCTGCGTTGCCGCAAATTCAGCAATTTGACGAAATAAATTCTGTACATTCGGCTTTTCTAAAAGTCCTGCTCGCTTGAGTTCTGACTTTAACCCTGTCAGCGCTGTCACCACCTGCTGAATTTCCCATCCTGTCCCCGACGTTTCTATGTTCTGATGAACGCCACCATTACCGTTTCCGCTACTATCACTGTTACTATCGCCGTTACTGTAAGTTTGGCTAGGCGGCTCAGATTTCAATTCCGCTCTAGGTGCTGGTGAAGGTCTGTTTGAATTGACGGCTGACTCATTAGACAAGCTAGCTGTAAATTCTTCGAGAGTGGGTTCCGAGGAAAACAAAGAAGTCATATCTAGCGTGGGTTCAGGACGGCGTGAAGCGGACATGTCATTTCCTCAATCAGGGTTAGGGTCAATAATTAACGTTAGGATTGCTTGAAGGTGTGACGTTGTAGATGGGGATCTTGCACGATCGCAGACGTGTTTAAAACAAAGGTGCGATCGTGCAGAAAGTAACCTTTGACAAAGGGGAATAACTGGGGTGCAAATAGCTCATTAGATGGCGAATGTAACTGGTCTAGACTATGGCTTTCAATATCTTGAACTTCTGGAACTGCCAGCCCTAGAGATTGCGATTCGCTCTGTACGACGATTATGGTCAGACCCGACAGGCGCTTGGTTGCCCCAATCAGAGATTGAAAGCCGACTTGGTTGGACAAATCAACCAGCCACAGGGCTTCACCACGCCAGCTAAACACTCCTAAAACCGCAGCATTCATGTGAGGAATAGGAAGCACCTCATGGATCGAGATCGTGAGTACTGCCATAACGTCCTCCACCGGAACGAGAACGATATGGTCTGGTTCTAATCGAAACCGTAAAAACTTTTGCGTTAGTTCGATCGGGGCTGGCTCAGCGAGCAAAAACTCTAGACTCGCGATCGAAGAGGCATACGGCAAGGGAAACTGAGTTGTATTCGATGGCTCAACCATGACTCAATCCTTTATTTAAGCAACTGCCGAATTGTTGTTAGAAACAAGGTTTGATCGACAGGCTTAGGAATGTAGGCATTGGCTCCTAACAAATTGCCCCACATTTTATCGACCTCTGTATCTTTGGTAGAACAAATGATCACTGGAATACCACTAGTTCGGGGATCAGCCTTTAGCTCTCGACACAGTTCAAAGCCGCTTTGACCTGGCAAAATCACATCTAAAACAATTAGATCAGGTCTTTGGCTGCTGAGTTTGACTTGTGCCTCTTCTCCGCTCTGGGCACTCACAACCATTAAGCCTGCTTGTTGTAAATAACTAGTCAAAATCTGCATCTCTGTAACACTATCTTCAACCACCAAAACAGTACTCATTGTTTTTCTTCCACAACACAACTTTTAAAGAGAGCCTATATTGAGTTTTAGAATGCAAAAACATTCATTGCACTCAACACGGTTTAGCGCTGCACTGGCAGTAATTTCTCGATCACCGTTAACACTCGGTCAGTTTCTGGGGGCTTTGCCAAAAATCCAGAAGACCCCACAAATCGAGCACGAACTCGATCTATAATTCCGTCGTTGCTCGTCAAAATAACAATGGGAGTCTTTTTGAAGAGGGAAACTCGGCGAATTTGAGCGCAGATTTCATAGCCATTTGCCACAGGCATAACCAGATCTAAGAAAATCAGACTGGGCTTTTGCTCTAATAAAAGCGGTAGTGCCTGTACCGAATCTTGAATTCCAATAAATCGATATCCGGCGGCAGTCACGATTTTTTCCATTGCCTGACATTCTCGCAAGCTGTCATCAATGCAGGCAATCAGCAGGGAATTTTCTGACCCTGCTGACACAACTCCGGCGCGAGGCAGCCCAGAGGATGCCAGTCCGGCACTGGGTGTGGTGTCTTCTAGTCCTCCTGAGAGTGAAGTGGTTGCTCGTCCGGATGCGCCCGGTACAGACAAATCAGAGACTTTCGTGAGTGCAATTAAGCCTTTGCGGTATAGCGGGACTAAGTGGCGGGTTAGCTGCAATAAATCTTGTTTAGTCAGAACGGCTAGATCGCGCAGGGTGCGGCGACCATCGACTAGCGACACCAGCATCTTGTACACCTTTTCGGTGGTGTGTTCTTGCAACTGCTCTGGGTGGCGCAAGGCAGGAGCTAAGTTGGGCGAATGGTCGGCTAAACCCAGCGATCGCCAAGCATTCCATATCTGCTGCACTTCGGTGAGTAGTTGTTCTGCGTTGACTACAGCTAAGGAGGTGTCTAACACGTCTTCTGCATCAGACTTGAAGGTGACAGGCTTGGTTTCTTCTTGCTGAATGATGTCAAACAAAACCTCAGCGATCGTACTCCGGATCACAGCAACGGCTTGCTCTGGAGTAATTTGCTGCCGCTTAACAAGGACAGAAAGGGTTTGGTAATCTTGTCCTTGACCACTATCGGTGACGCGAACCGTGACTGAATTTGCGCTGATTTGTGGACAGTGCTGGGTCAGATAGCGATGCAATCGACGTCTGGGATGAGGTCCTCCCGATGCCCAAATCAAGCGCCCCATGTAAAGATACAGACTCCACTGTTGCCCGTTTGTACGAACATCTAACCGACCAGTAAAATGCATCCGACTCCGAATACCGAGCAACCCACTCGGCGTGTCAGGAGATGAATCATCGACTAACATGCCAATTCCCTTATGCTTCCACGCATGCCCAAGTTCATATTCTTTGCTCAGAGTTCCCAGGGCGAAGGGATATCTCACGTTGTGGTTAGATATTGAATGACCTGACTATAGCGAAAATGTGGCTGCATAGGTGTTGAGGGTTGTAGGCTGAAAGGCGAGTTGGGTTGCGATCGCGGCTGTGTTCACCCGCACTACTTTCTGCTCTAGCTCCCAGTCTCCTCCAAGGGTTGAACTTCCGGTGCGATCGCTCGATGCGGCTATGTTGGCTCCTGTCAGGGTGCTAACTCGTTCTAGGAGTTTGCGATCGACTCCAAAATTTGAGCCATAGATTAAGATCTCAACCCCTGTATCAAACGACGTTGCCCACGATTTTAGATCGCTAGAGTAAAGTCCTAGCGTGCTGTTGGAAAATTGGGCTGCCCCCAACCTCACCACACCTTTATCACCAAGGGACACAATATGAACCGCCTTGCGAACTCGGAATTGCTCTAGGGCATCTGAAATTTGCACAATTCCATCTTGATTGGGGTGAAGTTCGATAATGGTCATCCCCGATCGCACTCCGGCTTCCAGGCTCTGATACCCAGACACTCGCCGATCAATAAATAGAATTTCATCTACGATTTGGCTTGATCCGGCGGGTGTAGGCGCACTAGGAGCTTGTCTGGGGCTTGGACTCACCAAACGGGCAGACCGAAACAGTACCAAATCGGTAGCTAGGGGCGCTTCTAAAGAAATCGTTTGGCGCGGCGCTAAGGCGACCGATAGTGGGGCTGAGAGTTGGGTAGGTTTTCCACTCAGAGGATTCATGGGCTTTGATTTTCCTAGAAAAGGCGGTTAGCTGATTTGGGGTTGAGAGGTCAAGTTTGCTACTTAGGCTCCCTAAAACCACTGCATATTCAACTAGTGCTGATTAGTCTTTACATCTAAAGAGGAATTCATCCGGAGTGTAATTCTAAATAGTTTCATCTTCATAAGGTTCTTATAGACGAACGTCATTATACCTACTGTTTATAGGTACAACGTAATTACGACAGATGTAGCTGCGATAGAGATCAGCCAAACCGAGCGGGAGCAGTCTCGACCTTGGCTTTAATATCTGAAGGGCGATTTAGGTTTAGCTGCTTGATTTAGTGGGCTTTCCCAGCGCCTAAATACAGTTCAGCGACTTTTGGATTGTTGAGTAACTCAGAGCCTGCGCCTTCAAAGCGATCGCGCCCTGCCTCCAACACATAGCCGCGATCTGCCATCTCTAAAGCCTTGCGAGCGTTTTGCTCAACTAATAAAATCGCGACTCCATCACGATTAATTTGTTGAATTTGCTCAAATACACTATTGACCAGAAGCGGAGACAGTGCTGCCGACGGTTCATCGAGCAACAGCAGATTGGGTTTAAGCATCAGCGCCTTGCCCATGGCTAACATCTGGCGTTCTCCTCCTGAAAGGGTTCCGGCTCGTTGTTTGCGCCGTTCTGCCAGTCGCGGAAACCGAGCAAAAACGTCATCTTTGAGCGGTTGCAGGGGCGTATCTCGCACAAATGCACCCATCTCTAAGTTTTCGTCTACGCTCAGCGACGGAAACACATTCGCAAGTTGCGGAACGTAGCCCATACCCCGCCGCACAATTTGATCAGATTTCAGCCCAGCGATCGTAGTTCCGTTGAAGGTGATGCTGCCCTTATGGGGAGTAAGCAACCCAAAAATGGCTTTTGCAAGAGTCGATTTTCCTGCCCCGTTCGGGCCAATAATGGCGACTAACTCACCCGGATACACGCGCATATTCACGCCTTGAAGGATATCCAAATCCTTAATGTATCCAGCATGAGCATTTTGAACGTCAAGAATGGGGGCAAGGTTAGTCATGGCAATTGACGATAAGCGAGTCGTTACAATGGGCGACTCATGACCCGAAAATCATTTGAAAAACTAAGCTGAAACTGCTACTGGGGTGTGTTCTGCAAATCTGGGCGTTCTTCAGGCACGATCGCTCCTTCAACCGGGCAAACTTGCAAACAAATTCCACAGTCAATGCAGGTTGAGAAATCGATCCAGTACCAGTCTGTCCCTTTGGTATTTTTGCTAGGACCAGGGTGAATGCACGCGACCGGGCAGGCATCTACGCAATCGGCGACGCCTTCGCAAACGTTGGTAACAATGGTATGAGACACGAGGGTAAACAAGAATAAAGGAAGCGGGATCAAGGGCGAAAGAGAAATTTGGCATCCAGCCGCCCAACGACTCATTGTATCGTTCCTACTCGCTTAATTCACTCGTTCGATCGCCGCAGACCCATCCGATTCGATCCAGGCGATGTGAGGAATGCGACGACTACGGGCGTACTCCCGAATCTGGTCGTGATCGTTACCGCTCAGATCCATTTCAACGCGAACCAGAGCAGACGAGTCTCGTAGCTTTTGGGCATGGGTAAATGCGATCGCATGGGTTTGCGAGGTTTCTGAAACTACTAACCAATCACTGGTGGGATCTTGGGTTGGAAGTTGCCCTAAAGACAGCAAAATCTGATGCAGTTCTTCAAGCTGAAGCGAAAATCCGATTCCTGGCAAGGATTCGCCCTGGGGATGGTATAGCCCTAAAAGCTGGTCATAGCGCCCCCCTTGCCCAATCAAGGTTTGACCCGACGAAGCGGAGGATGTCACAACTTCAAACACAATTCCGGTGTAGTAGTCGAAGGTGCGAATCAGGCTGAGATCTAGCACGATCGGCACATCAGTTTGGCTGTCTTGCAGCAACTCAATGAGTGATTTAAGATTACGAACGCTGTCTTGCTGGGTAGAATTTAACGGCAGTTGGCTGACATTTTGCAAAACATCGGAGGGCTTGCCGCGCAAGTCGAGCAAGGTAAGCGCGCGATCGCGCAAATCGTCAGACAGTTCCATCGTTTCTAAGGCAATTCGATCTAAGGTTGAGATGGCATGGCGCACCTTGGCGCAGAGGGGATCGGGAAAGATAGAGAGCAGCGATCGCGTCAGCCCTGCTTCGCCCAACACCAAATGCCCCGGCAAATGGAGATGGTGCAGACAATCCATCAGCAGCATCAAAACTTCTGCATCTGCCAGCAGTCCGCCAATTCCTAACAACTCGACGCCCGCTTGATAAAATTCTTGCTGTCTGGTGTAGTCGCCTTCTTGCGATCGCCGAAAAACATTGGCATTGTAATAGAGCCGTTGCGGATACGTGCGGCTTGCCATCCGCGTCACTGCCGCCCGCGCGATCGAGGCAGTTAATTCCGGACGCAGACCGAGGGGTTCATCGTCAAGGTGCTGGAGTTGGATCACGGTCGAACGTGTGATCGCGCCTCCCGCCATCAGTGTGTCTAAGCGCTCTAAGGTAGACGTGATAATTCGATGATAGCCCCAGCGATGAAATACCTGCTGCAAGCGCTCTTCGAGCCAGTGTTTTTGAGCAACATCAAGGGGCAATAAATCACGGGCACCGGCTGGGGGCTGATAAACCATTATTTTTTCTTTCCACTAAATAGACCGCCAAACAGTCCATTATTAGACTTAGGATTACGATCGTCTTTCTTAGCAGGTTTTGCTGCACTTTGGGAAGTCGGTTGAGCCGGCTCGATCCTTTGCTTTCCATCTAGCGCCATTAGATCGTGAGGGTCGATCGCCAAGGCTTTGTTAAAGTGAATCTTTGCCATTGTGGCGTGATTCTGCCGCAAATACACCATTCCCATCAAACTATGGCATCGGCTGTTGTTGGGTTCAAGCTTGAGCGCGTCCCGCAACTCTAATGTAGCCTGAGCAAAGTTGCCTTTAGAAGCAAAGTTTTCTGCCCGCCGGTAGTATTGATCCGCCACTGACTCTCGCACCTTTGCAGGCACTGGCGCTACTTTGGTAGAGGCTTCAGGCGCAGACCTAGCCGTAGCAGACGTGCTGATGTGCACCTTTTTAGCCGCACCTGCGGAAGATTCGCCGGCACCGATTCGGCTGACCAGGTAAGCCATGTTCAATTCACTCAGTTGCGCCACAATCTCTACCATTTGATCCAACTGCTGAAACTGACGCTCAGCCAAGTCTTGCAAGGCAGATCGATAGAAATGATCAGGGTTATTAGCCTTTAACATCTGCTGTGCTAAACCGCTCATTAGCTCTATTTCATTGCGTTTGCGAGCCGCCGCTTGCCCCTTCAGCTTTAGCAATAATAGATGCTCCGTGCGACTTTTCTCTTGAGAAAGCTGTTCCCAGGCAGGGTTCACTAGCTTTGAGAGCAGTTGGGCAGCAAGTTGTCTGTCCTGTTCGCTATTAGCAACGCAGCTATCTGGATGGAGGCGACGGGCAATTGTTAAGTAGCTTTTCCGAATCTCTTTCACGTCAGACTCGACGGAGACGCCCAAAATTGCGTGGTAGTCACTCATATCTAGCGTGAATAAACCCCGATTAATTTGAAAGCTCATGTTCGTTTTGTCTACCTGTTCTGCTGTTGTCGAATCTACGTTTGGTGAGCGGCAAGCCCCTTCCCCACCGTTCCTCACCCTTTATAGTTCCTTAAATATCAGCAGTGATAACGGGTCTTAAGGTGATTTCATGGTCATCAGTTCGTGGCTTAAGGCGTTGTGAAGATGCCCATTGGTCGCCAATATTCGACCTGAGGCAAGGTCGAAAGGGGTGCGATCGTAAGCGGTTACTTTTCCACCTGCTTCTTCAACCAACACTATCCCCGCCGCAATGTCCCAGGTCGAAAGTCCACGTTCCCAGTAACCGTCTAGGTGTCCACAAGCAACGTAGGCTAAATCCAACGCGGCTGCCCCATCGCGCCGAACGCCCTGCGTCAGGTGAGTGAGATGGCAAAATTCCCGGTAATTGGTATCAAAAGTTTGGCGACGATCGTAGGCAAAGCCCGTTACGAGCAAACTCTTCTCTAGATCGGCGGTTTGCGAGACACGAATGGGCTGCCGGTTGCATGTTGCGCCCAACCCCTTAGCGGCGCGAAAGAGTTGGTTGTGAATCGGATCGAAGACGACGCCTACTTGAGGCACTCCGTCGATCAGCAACCCAATCGATACCGCGAAAAAGGGGTATTGATGGGCGTAGTTCGTGGTACCGTCAAGGGGATCAATTGCCCACAGATAGTTGCTCTGAGCATTGTCAAACTGCCCAGATTCTTCTGCCAAGATAGAATGATCTGGAACATGCCGCCGCAACACCTCCAATACTGCTCCCTCTGCCGCTTTGTCGGCTTCAGTGACTAAATCTCCCGGACGCCCTTTCTCGCGGATGTTTTCGAGCTTACCCCAGTGGGTTTGCAAGACTGCACCGGCGCACAATGCCGCCTCGGTCGCGATGTCGAGAAAGACTTGAAGTTGACTAGGAGAAGATTGAACCATTGAGTTTTAGAGAATGTGATAGAAAACGTAAGATCGAGAGCAAGTCTACCATTTTGCTGGTAGATTGCCTGAGTCTCTAGATCACAGATCAAGGTGACTCTTCGAGTTACCCGCAAGCGATTATGTTGAAAGTCAAGAATCAAATAGAAGTCAGATGAATCAGAGAAAGTAACA
>NZ_WVIE01000036.1 GCF_010091945.1 Myxacorys almedinensis A | reverse complement strand
CCGGTCGTCGGCATCTGGTTCACTGCCTTGGGTGTGTCCACGATGGCGTTCAACCTAAACGGGTTCAACTTCAACCAAAGCATCATCGATTCTCAGGGACGAGTTGTCTCGACGTGGGCTGACATGATTAACCGGGCGAACCTGGGCATGGAAGTGATGCACGAGCGCAATGCTCACAACTTCCCGCTTGACTTAGCGGCTTCGGGTGTAACTCCGGTTGCGCTGCAAGCCCCCGCAATCAACGGTTAACAGTTTGGAAAAAGGGAGAGCTTATCACAAGAAGAACTCCCCACTCTATACAACCCTCGATTGAAAATAACCCCCAGTTCTGTACGGACTGGGGGTTCTACTATTTAATAGGTTAGATATTTTTATAAAACTTAACCGTAAGCAAAATAGCTGGCTAACCTCCAGGTGGGGACGAAAGGTAGAGAACTTTGGCAAAGCACTTGGTTATGATGGACGCAGCCCATCGACTTATGCCCAAGCTTCAACGGGGCGTTAAAAAGTTATCTATCAATAGATCATGCAGGTTTTGATATTAGGTGGCAGTGGACGGATTGGCAGCAACGTAGCAGCGGATTTGCTGGCTCATACATCAGCAGATATTGTCATTGCAGGACGCAATCCTTCTGGGGGAGAAAAGCTCAGCCAGCAACTTGGAGAGCGGGTTAAGTTTGCGATCGTAGAGTTGAGCGATCCTTTGAGCCATTCTTTGAACCATGGCGGAGTTGATCGCGATCGCTTAGAAGCCGCTATTTCCAGCGCGGATCTGGTCATTCACTGTGCTGGTCCTTTTCTATACCGCGATACCAGTGTGCTAGAAATTTGCATTGCTCGCGGAGTAAATTATATTGACGTGAGCGATCATCCGTCGTTTACCCGAAAGGCATTGGCTCATCGCGCAGCGGCAGAAGCCGCAGGAGTCACAGCCGTGGTAAACACCGGAATTTTTCCAGGTATTTCAAACAGCATGGTACGCCGCGATGTAGAGCAGCTAGATAAACCTGAGAAAATCCATCTGAGCTATGTGGTGGCGGGTTCTGGCGGCGCAGGTGTTACAGTAATGCGGACTACATTTCTGGGCTTGCAGCGTCCGTTTCAAGCTTGGCTAGAGGGGCAGTGGCAAACCGTGAAACCCTATAGCGATCGCGAGGTGGTCGAGTTTCCTACCTACGGAAAAGTTGGGGTTTACTGGTTTGATATGCCCGAAGCGTTCACGTTGCCAGCAACCTTTCCGGTAGAAAGCGTGGTGACAAAATTTGGGACTGTTCCGCAATTTTACAACCATCTAACGTGGAGCGTGGCGCGCTGGTGGCATCCCAAACTTTTGCAGGCGCGCGCCACGATCGAGTTTTTGTCTCGCGTTAGTCATTTTATGACGGATGTGAGCGATCGCTTTAGTGGGGTTGGGGTAGCCATTCGCTCAGAGGTGACGGGGCAGAAAAACGGTCAAACGGTACGTTGCTGTTCAACCCTGGTGGAGTCGGATACGGCAGTGGCAGCGGGAGCGGGAACAGGAACAGTGGCAGCACTAATCTTATCTGAGAAGTTGAAAAAACCGGGTGTTTGGGCGGTTGAGCAGGCGTTGCCAACTGATATGTTTGAAGGTGTAATGCGCGATCGCGGCATTGAAATTCAACAGCACTTATCACCTATGTGAAACAATGCGAACTCTGCTTTTGTTCCTATTGCCGCATCTGTTTTACTTAAGCTGTAATAACTATAGGTTATCAGATTTCACAATTTTTTTAGGCTTGCGAGATTAGCGATAACTTTAGCAATGGAGTTCATGCGCTGCCAGTCCCCCCTTCGTGTTGTATGGGATTCTCTTCTAACGTTGTATTTCGTTCAATGTTGCGTTCGTACCATTTCATCAATGGGGTTGAGCTAACTCCATGCAAAAAGACAGAAATCACGATCGTCCAGAAGGTAATCCATGCGACCTGTTCACCATCTGTGCCTTTAAGCCCAGACCCTAGCGCATAGGCAAGATAGTAAATTGAGCCAACACCTCGAATGCCAAACCAGCCGTAGAACCAGCGCGTTGCAGGGTGTACCTGGAACCCAATGGTGCTAACCCAAGCACCAAGAGGGCGGACAAGAAACAGCAAAAACCCGGCGATCACAAAACCATTCCCTGCATAGGCTAGCATCGGTTCCACGCGGAGTAACGATCCGAGCAGTAGAATTGTGCCAATTTCGGCAAGTTTTTCCAGACGCTCGATAAAGTGAAGCTGAGAAATTGACTTGTCTTGATTGCGCCGCCGCCGCATAGTAATGCCTGCCACAAATACCGCCAAAAAGCCGTATCCGTTCACAATCTCAGTCAGCGAGTAGGCAATCAAGATTGTACTAATTGCAACGAAATCCTCCATGAGTTCGTCAACGCCATGAAATTGCTGGAGAAACCGATCAAGCCATCGAACCGCTTTCGTCACTGCAAATCCGACTACAATTCCGGCGGCGATCGCCCATACCAAATCTACAGCCACCCATTGCCTAAACCAATTCTGCCAATTGCTATCTTCTATAAGATATAAGCCAAAATAAATAAATGGAAAGGCGAGGGCATCGTTCAGCCCGCCTTCTGAGGTTAGCCCAAAGCGCAATTCATCGCGATCGTGGGGATCATCTAATTGCACTTCTGATGCCAAAACCGGATCAGTGGGTGCCAAAATTGCTCCTAACAAAATCGCAGGTGCCCAGCCCATGCCTAACAGCCAATGTGCGATCGCAGCGACTGCAAAAATAGAAATAGGCATCAGAAACCCAATCAGCCTTGCCGTCGATTCCCAAGCCCAAAATTGAAGCGGGCGGTTCATTTTTAGCCCGCAACTAAAGAGCGAGATTAAAACGACTAATTCGGCAATTCTCATTAAGACATTTGCCTCTGGGCGGACTTGAATTAAGTTCAATCCGTAAGGGCTTAAAACGACTCCAACAATCAAATAAATAATGGCATAGGATAGCGGAAGACGCGCAATCAGCCCTGAGCATAATGTGACGATAAGCAAAAGTGTGCCGATTGCCAAAAGGTCAAGAATATAAATGTCCACGGGCGGAGCCTTTCTAGAGAATCGGTACTACTGTAAACTGCCCATTCTGTAAATATATATTCGTCTTACGGTAGAACTTTCAAGAAATCAAGGTTTCTCGATATACCCCCATTTGCCGCCCACCCGAACTTTTGCCATGCCGTCTGAAAATGAGCCAGCATCCTCAAACTGAGGCGCGATCGCAATCTGTCCAACTTTGTTAATATAGCCCCATTTATCATCATATTTAACCGGCGCTAACCCATCAGAAAAGCTTCCCGCATAGCTATATTTTGCTGGAATTACAAGCTTTCCAGTTTTATCGATATACCCCCACAGTTGCCCAACTTCAACTAATGCCATCCCATCAGAAAAATCGGAGGCGAAGTTGAATTTTGGCTGTATTATGGCTGTTCCAGTTTTATCAATATAGCCCCATTGTTTACCAACTCGAATTCGCGCCATTGAGTCTGAAAAGTTGAAAGCTCCATCAAATTGAGGGGTAATGGCAAGCCGCCCGCTCTTATCAATATAGCCCCATTGTTTGCCAACTCGAACGGCAGCAAATCCTTCAGAAAAGCTCAAGGCATCATCAAAATCTTGTTCAAAGATAGCTTTTCCGGTTGGATCAATATACTGATATTTCTGCTCTGTTTTAACGGCAGCTAGTCCTTCAGAAAAACTTGAAGCTGCGAGAAATTGAGGTTGAATAACTAGCTTGCCTTGAAGGTTAATAAACCCAACGTTTGTATTAAATCGAATCGGGGCTAACCCGTTTTGAAATCGCCCTGCGCTAATAAATTTCGGCGAGACAGCGATCGCTCCTTTCTGATTAATATAGCCGTAGCGATCGCCTGCTCTAACAATGGCAAAGCCTTCTGAAAATGGAGCGTAAAGGTCAAAGTTTGCTGCTGGCTGAACAGCAATTTTGCCGCTGCGATCGATGTATCGAAATTCTTCGCCAAGCTGAACCAGAGCAATGCCTTCTATAAAATCGGTAGCGCTATCAAACTGGTTAGGAATCGTGAGCAGACTTGCTGAGGTGTTCTGAGCAACGACCGATCGCACAGAGTTTGCGCTTAGAGATGCCCCAAGGAACGCGAACCGAGTTTGAGGCAAAACATAGGTGAGGGCAAAAGCGACACTAACCCCAACAATAAAGCGCAGCATAGACCAACGTCGATAGACCTGCTGCTAGTTTATCGAGGAATCGTCAAACTGTTGTCAGCCAATCAGCATAGGTCTGAGAACCGCTAAGGCTGACTGTAGAGCAAAAGGATTGTCACCTTGAACAACCTTATTGATAACGATCGCCCACTATTTGTTCTAGAGAAAAAGTGTAGTCGCGCAGAGTTAATAACGACGTAGGGGACGAAAACAAGAGAGCAGATCCTGCGATTCGTTCAAGCTAATCTGTGGTCGCTCACTTTTATCGTTAGGTAGCGTTAGGCTTTGATGCTCAATTCTAATCTAGATGTGTTTACCCCAGCTATTCTCTTTACTGTTCTAGCTGAATTCCTCGAATCGAATAATCTAGCAACTGCATCGGGTGCAGCACCGGAACCGCTTTGTTCTGTAACGTCAAATGCTTGGAAATTTGAACATAGCAGCCAATATTGGCAGAAGCAATCACCTCTGCTCCAGTATTAGTGAGATTCTCAACCTTTTGCCGCCCCAATTCTTCTGCGACCTCTGATTGCAGAATGTTGTAAACCCCAGCGCTACCACAACACAGCGCTGCATCGACTGGCTCTCGCAGTTTTACCCCTGGAATCTGACGCAACAACTGGCGCGGCTGCACACTAATTTTCTGACCGTGCAACATATGACAGGCATCCTGATACACCACGGTTAGCGGCTCGTCTCGAAGCGGCGATCGCTGAGCGGTAAGTCCAACATCGGCGAGAAACTCTTGCACATCTTTGACCTTGCTCACAAATTCTTGAGCGCGAGTGCAGTACTCTTCATCGTCCTGCAAAATATGACCATACTCTTTCAGCGTGTGTCCACATCCCGATGCATTGATCAAAACAGCATCTAGATTCAAATCGGCAAAGCTATCGATCATCTGACGAGCAAACAGTTTTGCTTGTTCTTCTTGCCCTTGGTGATGAGACAGCGCCCCGCAACAGCCTTGTAGTTGCGGCACAACCACTTCACAGCCATTTGCCGTCAACACTCTCACCGTTGCATCATTGACTTCTGGATTGAATAAACGCTGTACGCACCCAAGAATCATCCCAACCCGATAGCGTTTCTCTCCCTGTGCCAAAATCAATGGCGGAATCGTATCCTTAAATGCTTGCGGAGGAATTTCCGGTAGCATTCCTTCCATCGCGGCTAACTGAGGTGAAATCTGTTTGAGAAATCCCAGCGATCGCACTAATTTTTGCAATCCTGTTTTCTGATAAAGCCCCAACGGGCGCAGCAGCGATCGCATCCGGTTAGGGTAGGGAAACACCGAGAAAATTAACCGTCGCAGCGCTTTTTCGCCCGGCGATCGCGCATAGTTACGCTCGATTTGGGGACGAGTAGCGGCGATGAGTTTGTCGTACTGCACCCCAGACGGACAGGTGCTGACACAGGCTAAACATCCTAAACACGAATCGAAGTGCGGCACAGTAGCCTCGGAGAGCGAGCTTTCCCCTTGGTTAATGCTGTCCATTAAATAGATGCGTCCCCGTGGCGAATCCATTTCTTTGCCAATCACGCGATAGCTCGGACAGGTTGAAAGGCAAAACCCGCAGTGAACACACGCATCGATCACTGATGGATCGGGAGGATGGTGCGCGTCAAAGCTTCTGGCTAACGGTTCAGAGTCGATCGAATGGTCGGACGGGTGCATATCAAATTCCGCTTACAAAGCGCTGAGGGCTTAATCGCTGGTCAGGATCGAAGTGCTGTTTCAGTTGCTTCATCAGCGGTAGCGCGTTGCCACTGTAGCCCCAAACATCGATCCTCTGTTTGAGATCAGGAGGTGCTTGCAAAATTGACAGATAACCGCCCAATGATTGCAGCCGCGATCGCATCTCTTGGATCTGGGTTGAGCGCACACCCTCTATCGCCATTTGCCCTAAGCCACTTCCTCCGTGAATCACGGCTGTTGCATTTGGCATTAAACGTTCCATTTGAAAAAGCGCCTCTACAGCATTAGAAGGTTTCACTCCAATCTTGCACAAAACTACGTGCTCTTGCGATGCTTTATCCATCAAATCTTTCGATGTCTGCCATAACGCTTGTTCTACATGGTTCGCACAACTGCTTGTAGACAATCCTAGCGCAGATGCAATTTCATTGAGGCGCGTTGCCTGCAATTCTACACTTTCAGATAGGCTCTGAAACCGCACCACTAACCGGAGTCCTTGCTCTAATTGCAAGTCTACCGCCGTGGGCGTTAACGCAGAACTTAGCAGGGCTTGCAGTGCCTTGGCGATCTGGTCGAAGGTGCGCTTTGTGCCTGGGGCATCTGCCTGTCCCGTTAAAACCACCGTTCGAGACGCAGACGGCAGGGGAAACACTCGAAATGTAACCTGAGTAATAATGCCCAATGTTCCGTAAGACCCTGTGAGCACCTTCATCAGGTCATAGCCTGCTACGTTTTTAACTACTCGCCCGCCTGCTTTGACCAGTTGCCCATCGCTGCGCACAAACGTAATGCCTAACAGCATGTCTCGCACGCTGTGATAGCGATGCCGCCACGAGCCTGTATCTCCCGTGGCAACAATTCCTCCCAAAGTAGCGCCCGTCGCAGAACTGCCCACGGTCGGATCGATCGCTAGAAACTGACCCGCTTTGCCAACGTGCTGTTGCACCTCGGCAAACGACAGTCCTGCTTCTGCGGTAACGGTCAAATCTCCGATCGCATGATCGATCAGCCGATTGAGTCGCTCTGTGCTGATCACCAACGTTGCCCCTGCGACCAAGCCGCCCCAGTGCAGTTTGCTGCCCCTGCCACAGGGCAACACCTGCCACCGCTTTTGGTGGGCAAACGCCATGACTGACGCGAGTTCGGCTTGGGTATGGGGATACACCAAATAAGCAGGCTGCACCCCCGGACGCAGTGCCCGTAAAATTGCCTGTTGCCGAGGCGCTGCCACAGCATCCCACGCTAGCCATCCTGTGGGGCTAACCAACTGTTCTAAGCTCTGAGCCACTGCGTTCATTCTGTGAAATTACGCACACTACGTAACGACTATTCTTGACTATCCTCCCCTCCACGATAGTTTTACTTAGAGAAATTTGAGAATTTCTATGGCACGATCGCAGGGTTGTTTTCATTATCAGGGAAGACCTCCCCCCTTTGCTCAATCCCATCGCAAAACGCAAGCCGCCCGTGAACTGCAATGCAACCGACGGACTCCTCTCCCCCAAACCCAACTCAGAACTCGTCCCCCAATCAGTCGGCTTCTGAACGAGCGATCCGCCCCAAGCACGTACTGGCGCGAGCCGACCCCGACCGGGAAGCGAAGATTAGCGCCGATCTCACTGCTGAACAAATCGCCCAGATCCAAGCGCAGTTGCAGCAAGAACGGCTTGCCCGTCAACGCGCCGAGGCTGAACTGGAAACCTTCAAGCGGCTCTACTCTCCGGCGTGTGCTGGAGTCGAAACGGCTCTTCAAAAAAGCGAAGCCCGCTATCGCCGCCTGATTGAGACAGCGACCGAGGGAATTTGGGTGCTTGATGGGGCGGGAAACACTCAGTTTGCGAACGGTCGATTAGCCCAACTGCTGGGCTACCCGGTGGAGGCGTTGATGGGCAGATCCCTGCTAGATTTTGTGCATGCCGATAGCCAGACCCTAGCCGAGAACAGCCTCCATCGCGCGGGGCAGGGCAGGCAAACCCAGCAAGATGTGAGGTTTCTGCGCCAGTCTGGGCAAGACCTGTGGGCGATCATCTCTGTCAGCCCCATCGTAGATGCTCAAGGAGACGACCTCGGCATTTTGGCAATGGTGACTGACATTACCGATCGCAAACAGACCCAGACGGCGCTAGAGTCCTCCCTTTGCCTGTTGCAAACCACCCTCGAATCAATGGCAGACGGCATTCTATCGCTAGATGGTTGCGATCGCATTTTGAATCTCAATCATCGCTTCATCAAACAGTGGAATTTGCCCGACACCGCACGTTCGTTTACAACCTATCAGCAGATTTTAGATCCTACGATCGCACAGCTAAAACAGCCCGATCGATTTTTAGAGCAGCTTGAAACCGAGTCCGAGCGCCCTGATCTCGAAAGTTACATGATTCTTGAGCTACAGGACGATCGCATATTCGAGCGCTACTCTAAGCCGCTGAAGCTAGAAAACCGGGTGATTGGCAGGGTGATCAACTGCCGAGAAATTACAGAGCAACGGCGAGCCGCCGCCGCGCTGGCAGAACGTGAGGCATTGTTGAGAACAGTGGTGAGCAATACGCCGACCATTTTGTATGCCATTAATCGCGAGGGCGTTTTTACCCTAGCGGAAGGGAAAGGGCTAGACGCGATCGGGGGACAACCAGGTCAGGTAGTGGGGCAATCTGCCTTTGAGCTTTATCACGACCATCCTAAAATCTTGGCAGACCTCCAACGGGTGCTAGATACCGAAGAAGCCTTCAACTCTACGTTAGAAATGAACGGGTTGTTTTTTGACAACCGGGTGACGCCGCTTTACAACGACCAGGGAGACCTGATCGAATTGGTCTGTGTGGCAACCGACATTACGGCTCAGCTTCAGGCAGAAGAAGCGCTGCGCTGTGCCAAAGCCGACCTAGAACGCCGCGTCGAAGAGCGCACGTCAGAACTGCAACGGATCAACGAGCAACTCCAGCAAGAAATCGCCCAACGCAAGCAAATCGAGCAAAGCCTGCGAGAGAGCCAAGTCTGCCTCCGGCTGATGAACAGCATTTCTACCGGCAGTACTGCCGGGCTGTCGCTGACGCAGATCATTGAATCAACAGTGGATGACATTGCCCTCCACTTTAGCGATCTGCGCGTTTTGTATAGCGTGATCGAGGCTGACCAAGTAGAGGTGCTGTACTCGGCTCAGCCCGAAACGATGCCCTCGCTCAAAGGGCTAGTCGATCGATATGTCGGGGCCTCTGATTATCTCAAGCTGCTCAAACATCGGCAGTCTGTCATTGTTGAAGATGTGGAAAAAGAGCCATTGTTGAGCGCGATCGCAGCGCGGATGATCGGACGAAAAACCCGTGCTCTGCTTGCCGTTCCCTTGCAGCATTCAGCTACACACATCGGCTTGCTTTGTTTTAACGCACCGCAGCCCAAACAGTGGAACCCTTACGAAATTGCAACCTTAACGGAAGTCGCAGATCATGTGTCGATCGTGCTGCAAGAAGCGCAAGCACGGCAAGAGCGGCAACGGGCAGAAGAACGCTTGCGGCTATTTGAGTCAGTGGTGATTAATGGCAGTGATGCTGTCATTATCACCAATGCTGATTTAGACAACCCGACCATTACTTATGTGAATGCTGCGTTTGCCAATATCACCGGCTTTACAGCCGCAGAGGTCATCGGTCAGACGCCCAGAATTTTGCAAGGACCGAGAACCGATCGCGATCAGCTAGCCCGAATTCGGCTGCTTTTAACGCAACGCAAATCGGTGCAGGTTGAGCTAATCAACTACCGCAAAGATGGGACAGAATTTTGGGTTGATTTAACAATTATTCCGATTATTGCAGCGGGTGGGGACGTGTCTCATTTTGTGGCGTTGCAGCGCGATATTAACGATCGCAAATGGTCAGAACGAACGCTGATGGCAGCGCAAGCCCGATTGAAATATTTGTTATCCTCGAATCCATCGGTGATTTATACCTGCCAGCCGACTCGGAATCGAGCCTGCACCTTTGTTAGCGAAAATATTACGCAGCAGCTTGGTTATGAAATCTGGCAGTATCTCAAAGACTCACATTTTTGGATTGATCACATTCATCCCCAGGATCTTGCCCACGTCCTCAATACGATGCCGCGATTGCTGGAGGTCGGCGAATTGACCTGCGAATATCGATTTCTCCATCAAGACGGCTCTTATCGATGGTTGCGCGACGGCATGAAACTATTGCGCGATCGCCACCAAAATCCGGTGGAGATCATTGGCTCGGTAGTAGACATCAGCGATCGCAAGTGGGCAGAAGATCAAATCCGCGCATCGCTAGATGAAAAAGAAGTGATGCTCAAAGAAATTCATCATCGCGTCAAAAATAATTTGCAGGTCATCTCTAGTTTGCTGAAGCTGCAAGCGGGGTATATCACCGACGATCGCACCTCAGAGGTGTTTAAAGAAAGCCAAAATCGCGTCCGTGCCATGGCGCTAATTCATGAAAAATTATACCAATCTGAAGATTTAGCAAAAACGGATTTTGCAGAGTATATTCGGAGTTTAGTTACCGATTTGCTTCGCTCCTATTCTATGAATTCACGGATGGTTCAGCTTGATCTCAACGTGGAAGAAGTGCGTCTCAGTATTGATACTGCCATTCCCTGTGGGCTAATCATCAACGAATTGGTCTCAAATTCATTAAAATACGCCTTCCCAGAAGCTCAGCCTGGTAAGATCGGAATCCACTTACACGCACAACCTGAAAATCGATACATTCTTCTGGTCGAAGATACCGGAATTGGCTTTCCGAGTCATTTAGACTTTCGGAGTACAAAATCCCTGGGTTTGCAGCTTGTTTGCAACTTGATCAAGCAGCTACAAGGCACCATTGACCTTGAGTGCAACCAGGGAACCCGCTTTACGATCGCGTTTGCGGAGTCGAAACCTAAAGGGTGATCATGTCATTTGCTACTGTTCTCATTGTTGAAGACGAACGGATTATTGCGCTGGATATTCAAACCAGTTTGCAAAGCGCTGGCTATGGGGTAGTTGCGATCGCAACGTCTGCCACCGAAGCGTTAGAGTCGGTCAAGGGGTTGTCCCCCGATCTGGTGCTGATGGATATTCGGATTCGGGGCGATCGCGATGGCGTCGAAACGGCCGAACAAATTCGAGCCGACTATCAGATTCCGGTGGTCTATCTCACCGCCCATGCCGACGAAAACACGCTTCAGCGCGCCAAGCTAACAGAACCATTTGGCTATATTCTCAAGCCGTTTGAAGACCGGGAACTGATCACGACGATCGAAATTGCCCTCTCTCGCCACAAAGCCGAAGCCGCCATTCAAACCGCGCTGCGGCAAGAAAAAGAACTCAACGAACTGAAAACCCGGTTTGTCTCGGTGGTGTCTCACGAATTTCGCAACCCACTCAACGCCATTTTGTTCTCAACCGAACTCCTTCAGCGCTACGGTGCTCAACTCGCCATCGAAAAACGAGAGGTCTATCTAGAGCGAATTCAACTCTCGGTTAGGCGGATGAACCAGCTTCTCAGCGATGTGCTCACGCTGGCAGAAACCGAAGCAGGCAAGTTAGATTATTCGCCTTGCCCCCTCGACCTACTCAAGCTCTGCCAAGACTTGGTAGATGAAATTCAACCCCACGAGCAGGGGAGCGTGATCCAATTTCGGCACACAGATTACTTGCACCCGTCGCTGCCATGGGGTTGCCATCTAGCCGATCGCTCCCCCTCTCCCCTCCCCCGATTAGATGAGCGGCTCTTACGCCATATTTTGATCAATTTGCTATCCAATTCCATCAAATACTCAACCACAGGGGAACCAATTGTCTTTGCCCTCAGCAGCAATGATGACTCTGTTACGTTTCGGATTCAAGATCAAGGCATCGGCATTCCCCAGGCAGATCACGCCAACTTATTTCAGTCTTTTTATCGAGCGAGCAACGCCAAAACGATTCCAGGAACAGGATTAGGATTATCGATCGTGAAACAGTGCGTCGATTTGCACAAGGGCACGATCGCTGTTGAAAGCGCCGAGGGGGAGGGAACACTGTTCACTGTAACGCTACCGTTGGACAGATCAGCCCATGAAAACGATCCTCGTCATTGAAGATGAGCAATCCGTCCGAGAATCGATTCTCGACCTGCTAGAAGCAGAAGGCTTTCGCAGCATCGGCGGAGAAAATGGCGACGTTGGCATCCAACTTGCTCGGGAGTGCCATCCTGACTTAATTTTGTGCGACATTCAAATGCCCGAACTCGATGGCTATGGCGTCTTGACTCACCTCCGCCAATCGGCAGAAACCTCCAGCATTCCATTCATTTTTCTCAGTGCCAGAACGACCAAGTTAGATATTCGTCAGGGAATGGAGTTGGGGGCAGATGACTACCTGACCAAGCCATGTACGGCGGTTGAATTGCTAGGGGCAATTTCTGGACGGCTCGCCAAGCACCAAGCCTTGCTTCAGCGTTATGGCAATCCCACCCAAGCGCGGACGGCGGTTCAAGCGGTTCAACCTCACTCAGAGTTTGTGCCATCGGCAGACACGCCTCCGTCTTCTGGCACGCGCGATGGCTTGCTCAACCACTTTTACCAAGAGTTACGCAATCCGTTGTCTAGCATTAATATGACGCTGTACTTGCTCAAGACCGAGCCGAGCCAAGATGGCGCGTTGACGACGGTGCAACAGGAGTATGGTCGGGAGTTAGCCATTTTGCAAGAGGTCTATAAGCTGCAAGATGTGTTGATGCCTGAGAGCGCGGCGTTGCTGCGGGGCTGTCACCTGATTGATAGTGGGAATTAACGACAGGGCGAATCAACGAAACTGCACGCGCGGATCGACAACCGCATACGACAGATCAACGAGTAGATTAATCAACACAAATACGATCGCGACAAACACAACTCCGCCCTGCACCACCGGATAGTCTCGTGCCAAAATGCCGTCGTAGATCCAAGACCCAATGCCTGACCAAGAAAAAATAGTTTCGGTTAAGATCGCACCGCCGAGCAGCGTTCCAAACTGGAGTCCGATGGTGGTGTTGATGGGAAGCAGCGCATTTTTAAGGGCATGACGCACCACAACAGATCGTTCGGGCAAGCCTTTCGCTTTGGCGGTACGGATATAGTCTTGGCTTAGCACATCGAGCAGGGTGCTACGGGTAATGCGAGCCACGATCGCGAGCGGAATGGTTCCTAGCGTGACAGCCGGTAAGATTAGATGCGCCAAGACATCGCCCAAAACGGGCAGGTTCAATCTCAGCAGGGCATCTAGCACATAAAACCCGGTCAAGGGTTGAAAATTGAGTCCGCTTTCGATGCCAATGCGCCCGCTCGGAGGCAGCCAGTTGAGCGTGACCGAAAACAGATAGATGAGCAGCAGCCCCAACCAGTAAACGGGGAGCGAAACGCCGATCAGGGAACCGCCCATTGTCAGTTGATCAAGCCATCGGTTTTTGTGGATGGCCGCCACGATCCCCAAGGGAACACCCAGCAAAACCGCGATCGCCATGGCTGCGATCGCAAGCTCGAAGGTGGCGCTCCAGCGCGCCCCAATCTCGTCTAGAACCGGGATGCCGCTTATGAGACTGGTGCCTAAATTGAGCCTCAGCAGGTTTCCCAGAAACACAACGTACTGAAACAAGAGCGGTTGATTTAGCCCTAGCTGCTCTCGCAGTGCCTCAACTTGTTCTGGCGTTGCCCGCTCTCCGGCAAGCACGATCGCTGGATCACCGGGAATCAGCCGCAAGAGCAGAAACACCGCGATCGTAATCCCAACCAACACCGGGATCAGAGCGAGCATCCGCTTGAAAACATACTGAGGCATGAAGAACCGCAAGAAACCGCATCCCCGATCGTACTGCTTAACCCGAATTCTTGGAACTCAGTAATTCTCGAACCTCAGTAGAGCGTTGCTTCCCCTGCTCTTTAGCCAAATCGAATCGCCATAAAGACAAATCGCAGCGCAAAAATAGCTGCCAAAACCCACGTAATGACCGTCACATCGCTTGCTTTGCCTTGGAAGGCTTTGATCAGGGGATACGCGATCAGCCCTGCCGAAAGCCCTGCCGCGATCGAAAAGCCGAACGGGATCAAAAAGATCGTTAAAAACGCGGAAACCGATTCTGCCAAGTCATCCCAGTTAATATTTTTCACCGATGTCATCATCAGCACGCCTACGATCGTCAGGGCTGGAGCCGTTGCAAAGCCCGGAATCGCCTCAAAAACGGGTCCAAAAAACAGAGAGACGCCAAATAAGGCTGCCACGACAATCGCTGTAAACCCCGTCCGTCCCCCTTCTGCGATGCCTGCGGCAGATTCTACAAACGTCGTGACGGCAGAATTTCCAATCACTGCGCCTGTGGTCGTTGCGATCGCATCGGCAAATAGCGCTTGGTTGGCGCGGGGCAGTTCGCCTTTCTCGTCAATGTACCCTGCTTGTTTGCCCACGCCTGAAAGGGTGCCGATGGTGTCAAACAGATCGACAAACAGAAACACGAGCAACACAGCCAGAAAATCAATCAGATTGCCAGCATTGATGCCGCCCAGCCCGACCAACGCCTGCCCAAACAGATGCGATGGCAACACAGGCAGAGCGACCACCCCGTTAGGAGCCGCCGCCACCCCCAAACCCCAGCCGAGGGCAGCCGTTCCGACAATGCCCCAGAGGATGGCTCCCTTGATCCGCCGCACCATAAAAAAGATCGTCATAAAAATGCCGACGATCGCTAAGACTGCTTGTGGATTGCGGAAGCTGCCAAGGGTCGTCTTGGTGGCTGCGTCGGCGGCAATCAGCCCTGCCCCGCCAGTTTCGACCGCGCCACTCAAGCCAATGTAAGCCAGAAACAGCCCAATGCCGACAGTGGTTGCAACTTTGATCGCATCAGGCACGGCGGTAATCAGGTGACGCCGGATATCGGTGATGGTTAGGGCAATGAAGACAAGCCCTTCCAAAAACACGCACGCTAAAGCGACGCGCCAATCGATCTTGAGCGTCAGCACGACTGAGTATGTAAAGAACGCATTGATGCCCATTCCGGGCGCTAGGGCAAAGGGATACTTCGCCACCAATGCCATCACCAAGGTTCCGACCATAGATGCGATCGCTGTTGTTACCACGAGTTCGGCAAACAGATCTTTGGGCTGGTTTAGAAAGATGGCATCGGATAGGATCAGGGGGTTGACAACCAGGATGTATGCCATTGTCATAAAGGTTGTCACGCCTGCCACAATTTCGGTTTTGAAGTTGGCGTGATAAAAATCAAATTTAAAATAGCGGGCGATCGCGGCTTGCCATCCACTATAAGAGGGTCTTTGGGGGGGCTGCGATCGCTCAATATCAAGGTCTGTATTCATCGATTAACCTGCTCCAAATTGCATGAAATATTCTCAACGGTGTTGCCGGAACCTAGGCTAGTATGGTTCGATATTAGTTTTCCATGAACGATTTAATTGTTCTTTTCAATACATAATCTCCTTAACAAATGGGCTTGGGATTCCAAAATATTTTTTGTTTTAGTAATCGAGATCCCTTTTAAAGACGTTAAGCTTAACCAGTTTTGGGCAAAGGTATGGGTTCAAAAAATCCTTCGTCACTTCATGCAATTCGAGGCACTTTTCTCGATTTTATCAATGATCCATTTTATGCCTCTGATGCAGATAGTGTGCGCTATATTTCTGATGGTTTGCTAGTTGTTGAAAATGGCGCGATCGCAGACTTTGGAACCTACGACGATCTCCACAACAGATACGCTAACTTACCAACAGAAACGTACTTTAACAAATTAATTACCCCAGGATTTATCGACACCCACATTCACTATCCTCAATATGAAATGGTTGCGGCTTACGGAGAGCAGCTTTTAGAATGGCTCAACAAATATACGTTTCCAACCGAAGGAAAGTTTCATGATTATGCCTATGCTCAAAAAATTGCGGCGCTATTTTTAGATGAATTGCTAAAAAATGGGACGACAACGGCGCTGGTGTTTGCAACAGTTCATCCTCAATCGGTTGATGCCTTTTTTGAAGTAGCGAGTCGCCTTAACCTGCGAATGATTTGTGGAAAAGTTTTGATGAATCGCTACGCGCCAGACTTTCTCACCGACACCCCCCAACGCGCTTACGAAGAAAGCAAAAAACTAATTCAAAAATGGCATAATAACGGTCGGTTACTTTACGCTGTTACGCCCCGATTTGCAATTACGTCTACCGATGAACAATTACGCTTGGCAGGGCAATTGCTCCAAGAATTTCCAGATGTTTATCTCCACACCCATCTGTCAGAAAATCTTCAAGAAGTAGAGTGGGTTGCCGAATTATTTCCTAATAGTAAAAGCTATCTTGATGTTTACGATCGCGCTGGCTTGGTCGGCAAAACGTCTGTGTTTGCTCATGGGGTTCAACTGACAGATGAAGAGTTTCAACGGCTGTCTCACGCCAAAGCTGCCATCTCGTTTTGCCCGACCTCCAATCTATTTCTAGGAAGCGGACTATTTAAACTTCACACCGCTAAGTCAGCCACTATGCCAATTAAGGTGGGTCTAGGAACCGATATCGGCGCGGGAACTAGTTTTTCCATGCTGCAAACGATGAGTGAAGCCTACAAAGTCGTCCAGCTTCAAAACCAATCACTTTCAGCGTTTAAGGCACTGTTTTTAGCCACGCTCGGAGGTGCGATCGCGCTTTCTCTAGATGACAAACTTGGCAATTTTGATCCTGGCAAGGAGGCAGATTTTGTCGTCTTAGACCCGCAAGCAACGCCCCTGATGGCAGTTCGCAATCAAGGGTTTCCCGCAAAATCACGAGAAGAACTCTCTGATCAGGTGTTTGGCACACTTATGTTAGGGGACGATCGCGCGATTCACGCTGTCTACGTGGCTGGCACACTAGCACACCAAAAGTAAATTATCTTCCTTGTTACCTGTACTGGGTGATCGTTGAACCAAGGTCACGACTGCAATTGTTAAAATCTGCGATTCAGTAGCGAAAGCAACTGTAACCCCCTGCCTTGCCAATGCTAGGGTATACAGCACACTTTATTCAACGTTTAATTTTGCAAATTTAACTTCCTGAATTTAACCTGCTGCATTTACTCTTCCGAGCTATCCTCCTAGAGAGCGTTGTACATTATGGTTAATACAGTTCAAAATTCTACAGTCCAAAATTCTACAGTCGAAGCTGAGACAGTTCAGACTGAGACAGGTGAAAAAAAAATCTACCCACGAGGGTGCACCTTTGAAGCGTCAGATTGGGATGTTCTGGCTTCGTTTTGGTATCCGATCGCCTTTAGCCACGAGGTCAACCAACATCCCATTTCTGCAACGTTGCTTGATCAGCGCTTGGTCATTTGGCGCACGTCGGCAGGGTTATCCGTGGCAAACGATATTTGTTTACACCGAGGTGTTCCTCTCAGCATGGGCAGCCTCAAGGGCGATCAACTCGTATGCAAATATCATGGCTTTCACTACTCGGCAGAGGGGCGCTGCGTTTTAATTCCCGCCGATCCAACTGCTAGCATTCCTGCAAAGCTTTGCCTCAAAACCTATCCAGTCAGAGAAGCCTACGGGCTAGTGTGGACTTCCCTCACAGGCAGCGATCGTTCAGAGCCTCGCGAGGCAAACCGCACCTTGCCCGATTTCCACGAATGGGATAACCCAGACTATCAACAGATTCTGCCAGATGCCGTAAATCTCAACGCTGCATCCGGACGGCAAATGGAAGGATTCTTAGACGTTGCCCATTTTGCTTGGGTACACACCAATTCGTTTGGCGATTCAAATAATCCGCTCGTGCCTCGCTACGAGGTCAAAAAGACACCCAACGGCATCCTCGCCGAGTATCTCAGTACCGTCAGCAATTTTCCAAAGGCAATGCAGCATCGTGCCCCGGCTGATTTTGAATGGCTGCGGATCTTTGAGGTTTTTTTTCCGTTTACGGCTCGGCTGACGGTTCATTTCCCAGACGATGGGCGGCTTTGCATTCTAAATGCTGCCTCTCCTATTTCGGCGCGCCAGACGCGGGTATTTTGCCCAATCTGTCGCAACTTTGATAAAGACTCTCCGTTAGAGCCGATCTACGAGTTTAACTATCAAGTGTTTGCTGAGGATAAGGAAGTTGTGGAAGCCCAGTATCCCGAAGATTTGCCCCTCGATCTGCGGGCAGAATCGCACATCCGCGCCGATCAAACCTCGATCGCGTACCGTAAAGGATTGGGCGCTCTGGGTCTGGGGAAAACATACACCGCCTAGGTCTACGGACAAAGCGCCAATCTTTCGAGATTGGCGCTTTATCTTGTATTCATAGTGATTTATAGTTTAGAGCCTTTATCTTGCTGGCTCCATCTTATCTTTTACCAAGGATGCCAGAAATCTTTTGAAACCCTAACATTTTTAATCATTTTTTCAGATTTTTGAGCAGCCTGCCCGACCTGTCCCCCCTATCGCGACGGGGGCTTGGCAGCAGGAAGTGAACTCGGCACTTGATTACGCCAAGACACGAGCGGAATACTCAGCAGCCCCAACACCATAACGACTGCCGTCATTACCCATACCGTTAGCCGACCAGGGCGATAGTCTCCTCGCTCGATCTGCCAGAACACCTGATTGTAGCGCCACGCTGCCAGCGCCACAGTCATCACGCCAAACACCACCAAACCGATGCCCAAAGTCTCAGAGTTGAGGAAAGGATGGGTCTGAGGTTCTCGTTGAGTCAGGGTGATGTGCAGTTGGCGGAGAAAAATGCCGAAGCGCGCGATCGCAAACCCAAACCCGATCAGCGCGATCGAAGTTCGCACCCAAGCCAAAAAAGTTCGCTCATTGGCTTGATGCTCTCGTTGGCGATCGATTTTAGAGTTTCTAGTCATTAGAAGCCGTGGCGTTGTGTCAGAATTCTACGCGCTGCTTGGAGGCAAGCATAGAAGCCTTCAAGAGTTTCCGAATCTGTCCACAGTGTCAATCAAACCCACCTAAAACCAACATCGGCTAGCAAAGTGGGCGGGGAAACTTAGCGCAATCCAGGCTTGTGCGGTGTTAGCGAGGCTCCTAAGGCTTGAGAGAGCCAAAACTCAAAGGTGTGAACCGGATAGCGCCGCGCTGTCTCGATCGTGGGATCGACCATTGGTTGCACCAAAATTGTATACATTCCGAGTCGGTTTCCAGCCAAAACATCGGTAAACAAGCGATCGCCGACCATACCGACTTGCTCTGGTCGTAGCTCCATTCCCTCAACAGCGCGTCTAAGCTTACGCCGCGAGGGTTTTCTGGCTCCTGTGATGTAGGGCACATTCAAAGCGTGAGCAATGCGTTTGATGCGATTTTCACTCATGTTGTTGCTCACTAACCACAGCGCCGCCACCTGCCGAATTTGCTCTGCCCAAGGTAGTAACTCTTCAGACGCTTTGGCGCTGGTAATGGGGACGAGGGTTTCATCCACGTCTAACACTAGCCCTTTGAGGTGATGGTGTTGAATCAGGTCAGGAGTTAGACCCAAAATCGTAGTTTCTAGGAGTAAATTAGGTTGGAGGAGTTTGCCCCAAGACATATGTGCAGCCAAAGGTAAAAGGGTTTGGACAAATTGAAAAGCATCAGAGTTGCGACACTGAAACCCTGCTAGCAGCCTTTTACAGGTTTCCCAGAATGCTACTTCGCGAAAACTGGAACCTATCCGTAAAAAAACAATGCAACTGACTGCCAGACAGGGTTGCCTCTTACCTAGTCTAAAGGGATTTGTCGGATAATCCAAACCTCAATATTACGACACCTCAGTTTTGACGATCAGAGGGCTTCTGTTGGTCTTTGGCAGTTTGGGCATCGATCGAATCCCGAATCGAGCCTTGAGCCGCTTCGTGCTCTGCTAAGGTCTTGCTGAACACGTGGGTGCCATCATACCGAGCGACAAAGTAGAGATAATCGGTGGCTTCGGGGTTGAGGGTAGCTTTGAGGCTTGCTACCCCAGGACTCGCGATCGCAGTAGGCGGCAAGCCTGCGTTGATATAGGTGTTGTAGGGCGATGGCGTCTCGACCTGCCTCAGCGTCAGCGGATTTTCGGGGGTTTGCGTGATGCCCAACACATATTCCACGGTTGGATCAGAGCCAAGGGGGATGTTCTGATTGAGGCGATTGGTGAACACCCCGGCAATCAGAGGGCGCTCTCCCGGAATGACTGCCTCTTTCTCCACAATGCTAGAGAGCGTCACCCATTGAGCAAGAGACAACCGCGTGGTGCCCTGTTGTTGATTGTAAAGCGGCAGGGCAACTTGCTCGAAGCGATCGAGCATTTGATTAATCACATCCTGAGGCGAGATCGCGTCGCCCGCCGTCATCTGATAGGTGTCAGGGTATAAATATCCCTCTAGGTGCGGAGCATCTTTAGGCAGCCATGGGTAGCGGTCAATCGGAAGTTGGCGCACCGCCGCCCGAAAGTCGTCTCCTCGAAAGAAGCCTTGTTGCTCAAAATAAGCCGCCATTTGCTTGATCGACCAGCCTTCAGGAATGGTAAAGCTGCGTTGCGCCACCTGCCCTGTCCAAATCTTCTCTGCGATCGATTGCAGGGGTTCAGTCGTCGTAAGCTCATAGTTTCCGGCTTGGAACCCGCCATCAGGATACTTCCAAGCCAACCAGCGCGCCCACAAATCCCACGCCCTAACCGACCGAATTAGACCTGCCGCCTCAAGTTCGCGACCCACACCTTGAGCCGTTGTACCTTGCGGAATCTGAATAATCACCCGCTTACTTTCGGAGGGGGCGGAGGTGGGGGTAATGGGTGCACTTGCCTGACTCCACCAGGCTTGTGCTCGCCACGCTGATAAACCCAGGGCAGCACCCACCAAAATGAGAAAAATCGATAACGTTGCAAAACGTTGGGCTAGTTTCATTAGGATGTCTTAGATCAGGGTCAGCAATTGCCTTTGCCAAGGAACAAATATTAACCGTCTTTGCCCATTAGTCAACATTTATTAGAAGTTTTAATATGCCAAAAGGGGAAGAAAAATGCGAATTGCTGATCTTTCTTCCCCTTGTTAGTCTAATTGTGTTGCCTACTCCATCTCATCAAACATTTGATCTTCCAGCATCGGCAGCATCGGTTCGATTTTCTTCAACTCTTCTTGGGACAGAAGGTGGGGGCGTCCGTCGGCATCTAATCTTGCCAAGATGAAATAGGGATCAAGGGGAGTATAAATGGCAAATTCTTGCTCTTCGTGCCAAAAGCTGGCAAGCAACTGCAATTCTTCTTGTTCGTCATCCGAATCAGATTCCACCCCTGCCCATTCTTCTTCTTCATCAAGCTCAGGCAAATCGCCTTCTACGGTGAGCACAACCGCCGTTCGTTTGAGGGCTAGATTTTGCTCTTCTAAAACCGCTTTTGCGATCGCAAAGACTTGATCGAGCATCGCTTGGTCTTCCACCAAAACGGCTTCGTCTTCTTCTCCGTTTTCTTCCCAAGCAAAAATTTCGATGGGGGAGTCAACGGGAAGCAGCAAGGCATATTCCTGATCGTCCACGTCCAAGGAATGCTCGATGTAGCACGTCAACTGGAGTCCGGCTTCATCAGTTAGGGTGACGGTGGGGGTATCCATATCTAAGCTGTCGTCTTCCATTGGACTTTCTCTATCTCGATTCATTAGCAGTTTGGAAGATTTCGATCGAAGGTGCGGTTCGTCTTCCAAAAAGTAGTATCTCGTGAAATGGACACGGAATGACTTCGGAATTCGTAGTTTGTGATGAATAAAATAAAGCGTTACGCTTTAATGCCAATGTTTTTTAAGATGGCAATTGCTCAGTTACCTGCTTTTTCAAGTCTTGGCGGCGGTGATCGAGCCATTGCTGCAAAATAATGGCAGCGGCTTTACGATCGATTAGTCCCTTGTTTCGCGAAGGAGAAATGCGTTGCGCGTGCAGCAGTTGCTCAGCTTGGTAGCTCGTCAGGCGCTCATCCATGTACTCTACGGGCAGAGCTAGCGCCTTAGAGAGGGCTTTCGCAAACTTCGTGGTTGCTTTTGCCTGATGACCTGCCGTCCCGCCCATGGTGTAGGGCAGACCCACCACCAAAAGCTGAACGTCTCGCTCAAGAACTGTTTGTTGGAGAATGTCTACCACTTGCTGAAACGAGGTGCGATCAATGGTAAATAATCCGGTCGCAATGAGACCAGTGCCGTCGCAGCCTGCGACACCAATTCGTTTGCGACCCACATCTAACCCCAGGGCTGAAAGCTTTGTCATTTAGCAACAGCGATCGCTCCCATGAGCATCGGTGCCTGTTGAGTCTTGCTTGGGCTTTGTAGGAGGCTGCTTTGCCGACGTCAGCATCGAAATTCTGCCCGGAACCGGCTTTCTGGTAGGCTGCAAGCCTTGTAGCATATCGGCGATCTGTAGCCCTTCCGCGATCGATTTGGTTTCTCGCACTTTGTGCCACACCGAGCGAGACATCAGCAGCGTGTGCCCTATGCGGTTTGCTCCAATGAGTTCCAAATAGTTTTCTCGCTCTGGCTGGTAGTCAGGCGACACCATTTGCAAAGACTGGGGCGGCACTTCTCGCGTGATTCGTGCCATTTGTGCCATTAGTTCTGGGTAGAGCCACGTATAAGCCGGATTGACGGTTAACTGAGCGTTGTGAGGCTGAGAGCCATCCCGACACAGGCGCACTTGGAAATACCCGATCGCAGCTTTTCGCTGCGGCTCGAATACATAGCCGCTGACGCATTCTGTGCCTGTCAGCCATTGCTTTGCCCAATCGATCAGAGAGCCAAACAGGCTAGTTTTGAAGTCTTGGATGTGACGATCGAACACTTGACGCACGAGCGGCGGCATTGCCATCGTATCGAGTTGATAGAGCAATTGGGCATCTGCATTGCTTACTGGTAGCAGATTGGGCAAATCTGGCTCTCGCTCAGACAAATCGTGTAGCTGCTCTGCCGAAAGTGACCAGTAGGTCATGTTTGCCAAGGGCTGAAAGCCATTTTGTCGGTAGAGGGCTAACGCGGCTTGGTCGTTGATATCAATTTCTAAGATCCAGATTCGGGCTTGCCAAATCCGCTCTAGGCAATAGCGTAGCAGCAGAGAACCCACATCCATCTTGGTCAAAACTGGGGCATCGGTTTGAGGCTCATCGCCGCTCTCGACCTTTGAGACCGGAGCCACCGCGACCTGATCGACACGCCACGTACTGCCCGTGCGGTTAAACGGCGACACCCGAATCACACCTTGAACGCGCTGATTGAGTTCTGCAACGTAAACGCAAAGGGAATTTTGGAACGGGTTGGGAAATAGGCTCAGGAGTTTGAGAAGACCGTACCAATGCCGAATCGACAAAGACTTCTCGCGCACCGTCGAGCAAGCAGGCTGATCTCCATCTGCGGTGTTTGGGCAGAGTTGCTCAATTGCATCCACGTCCCGATACTGGACTTGGCGGATTGCCACTTGACTATTTTGAGAAAAAGCTCGAAACATAGGACGATGGCGAGGGTCAATCCCAGGGTAAGAATTTGAGGGGCAATCGGGTTCAACCTTAAGAAAGATTGGCTTAACGTTGTTAGCAGATTGGGTGGGTAAAGTCCGAGGGGGGACGGTACGACTAAGGGGAGGAAAACTTGCTCCGCAAACCGCGCTCCGGCTCGGTGGGACGAATCAACACCACGGGTGTTTGCTCGTTGGCGTTTCCGGCAGGGTTGCTGATCAAGGCTTGTTTGAGCAAGCTGTGGGATAGATCAGCAGTCGATGCCAATATTTTAACTGCTTTCAAGTCATTGACATCGACAATTGCCGCAGAAAGTCCAGTTTCTTGCTGAATGCGATCGCAGATCTCCCGTGGATTGTGCGGTCCTAACACAATAAATTTATCGTAGGGAGGAATGGTTCCCGTTACATCGTCGATCAGGCGTGCCTGTTCTCCTGCCAACTGATAGAACACGCCTTTTTTGCCGATTAGTTTTGCCAGCGCTCCCCCAAAGAACGCCACGAAGACCCGCCCTGCTCCAACAAGGTCGATCAAGGTTTGCAAGCCGCAAGCCGTAGCCAGGCTAGAGGTTGGCAAGAACAGATAACACAGGCGTTTGGCTAACCAACCGGGCTGAATGGTACTGGGATGCCGAAACCGACCTTGCATGATGGCAACGGGCGATTCTCCTAGGGTAACCACGTCGCCAGGTTGGGCATGGGGCATGACGTAGCGCTTGACAATGGCAACAGGATCATCGAGGTGAGTGAGCAGATGAGTCCGAATCGGCAAAACATCGGCATTGGTTGCCGGACGCCAGCGATGGGATTCTTCGACGGTTGGAAATTTGAGCGGCACGATCACATGACGAACGTTTGGGCATCGCCCTTCTGGACCGTAGGTCATGTAATGAATTTGAACCCAAGCGACCCTAAGTTGACCGAGATCATCTCCTCGGATTTCGACCGTTACTTCGATCGGATCGTCTTTACCGATTTTGACAATGTGGCTTTCCCAGTAGCCATCAGCCCGAACGTCAGCCCCTTTAAATCGAGGTTCAATTCGAGTCGTTGTCGTGATGCCTTCTAAGCTATCGGCAGACAGCAGCACGACCTCCGCCCGAATCTCCGGAACCATGACTTCGAGCCGCTCGGTGAAGTTGTGAAACTCTAGCTCACCAACTAAAACGTAGCGCTGAGGCTCGTACACTTCGATTTCCCACTTTCCAGAGGAAAGCTCCATCTTGTTGCCAAGACGCTGGCGATATTGAACATCCAACCCCAACAGTATGAACAGAATTAAACCGACTGCGATCGCAAGAAGGGCGATTAGAACGTCCACATCAAAATCCTCTGTCATTGAGAGACAAAGATATCCAGGAGCGGTAACGGCGTCAAGAGGAAACAGAAGAATAGCAAGAATTAGACGGCAGCTAGGATCTGATCATCTAAGGAGAAGTCGGGAGGAGTAGTGTGGCGACCAGAGGCGACATAATCGTTTTGGAAAGAATCTGTTAAGCCGGAGACGAGATCGAATTCGGGCTGCCAGTGCAGATCGGCGATCGCTTTATTCACATCGGTAAAAAAGTGCTGAGTCCGCATGGGGAAGGCTTTGCGTTTGCCAAAATCGAACGTCTTGGGATCGTAGTGCACCAGTTGGAGGGTGGCGGGATCTTTTCCGGCGGCTTGAGCGCAGGCGCGGGCGAGTCCATCAAAGGTGACGGCGCGAACTCCAGAGACATTATAAATTTGCCCGATCGCGGTGGGATTGCCTAACACTTTGGTCATCGCGTTGGCTAGGTCTTTCCCATGTCCGAACTGGGTAAAGTGTTGTCCGTGACCCGGAATCGGGATGGCGCGATCGCGAACAATTCGATCGAAAAACCAGGATTCTAGATCGTTATAGTTTTGAGGTCCATAAATGTAAGTTGGGCGGATCGAGGTAAAGGGCAATTCTTGAGCGGCAAGATAAAGCTCTGTCTCACTTTTGCCGTTGTGACGGCTGGTTGGATCAACTGCATCACCTTCGATATGTGGCATTTGATCAGACTTCAAATACACACCCGCAGAACTTATATAAATGAAGTGCTGAAGCCGGTTTTTGAAGAGTTCGGCTAGGGGTTTTGTGTCGCTTAATTCGCGCCCATTATTATCAAAAATGGCGTCAAAGTCTTGAGTTGAAAGTTTTTCTTTGAGTTCGGTTGGGTTGGTGCGATCGCCGTGAATTTGCTGCACCCCTGGCACAGGAGCAGGCTGATTTCCTCGGTTAAATAGCGTGACGTTGTGCCCGTGTTTGACCAATAGCCGAGTGAGATACACTCCGATAAACCGGGTTCCACCCATGACCAAAATTCGCATGGTGCGATCGCTCCTATCCTACTGACAACAACTTTTTATTTTATGGCGATTGGCGAATCGCCCCAGCAAATTGGCTCCCCTTTTCCCAAACTAGGAGAAGGGATTGGGGGATGAGGGCGAATTTGCAAAACTAGAATGCTCCCCTTCAAGAGCAAATTAACTAGCGATCGCAAACCAGGCTCGCAACACTTCTGCTACCGTCCACGCTTGAGCAAAACAGCCGTGGGGCATCATCGGCGCGTCCCCATCGAAAATTTCGCTCAGGCTTCCTAACCCACTCGCGGTTAGATGATTTGCCATCGGCTCTAGAAATTGCCGTGCCATCACCGGGTCAGCATATACGCGATGATGGGCGATCGCATACGTGCCCATCAGCCACCCCCAAACGGTGCCCTGATGATAGGCTCCATCGCGCTGCTTAGGATTGCCGCCATACTGCCCCTGATAGTTGGGATGTTTGGGATCAAGCGATCGCAGCCCATACGAAGTGAGCAGCGATCGCGAACAGGCATCCACCACGGCTTTTTGCTGATGGGCAGACAGAGGGCTTTCTGGCAACGCCACCGCAAATAGTTGATTGGGACGCAGCGCCCCATCATTGCCCTCAGGGCTGTCTAGCACATCGTAGCAGTAGCCCGACGCCTCGTTCCAAAAGCGCGAAAACCGGATCAATACCCGCTCTGCCATCGCATCATATTCACGATGAGGCTTGCCAATTTGGCGGGCAAACTTTGCCATGATCCGGAGCGCGTTATACCACAGGGCATTGACTTCTATTGGTTTGCCGATGCGCGGCGTTACTACCCAACCTTCTACTTTGGCATCCATCCAGGTGAGTTGTGTGCCCGGTTCTCCTGCATAAAGCAATCCATCAGCAGCATCGAGGTGAATGCTATATCGAGTACCGCGACAATGCCAATCAATAATATCTGCCAACACTGGAAACAATGCCTCGATTAAATCTTGATCATCCGTAGCTGTGTAATAAGAATAAATCGCAATGAAATACCAAAGCGTTGCATCAACAGTGTTATATTCGGGCGTTTCTCCGGCATCGGGAAAGCGATTGGGCAGCATTCCTTGATCCACCGATTGAGCAAAGGTTTGAATAATCGATCGCGCGAGTTCGGTGCGCCCGGTGGTCAGCGTTAGCCCAGGCAGGCTGATCATCGTATCCCGTCCCCAATCACCAAACCAGGGATAGCCTGCAATAATCGTTTTCCCATGGGGGTTGTGGGGCTGGGTGCGTGTAACAATAAACTGATCTGCCGCCAAAATCAACTGGCGAATCCACGGTGGGCTACTTTCAACTTGCTTGAGCCGGCTGCTTTGTAGGGTTCCTTGAAAGTCAATTTTCCAGCGATCGTAAAGTCGCTGCTCATACACTTGCTGCGATCGCAGGGCACTTTCGCTATCTAAGTTAGGATGCGCCTCTGTACTCGCTGCAAAAGTGAGGGCTTGTCCCGGTTCTAACGTGGCTTGAAACGTAGCAACATGAAGATGATCATCGCGATCGCTCAGTCCCCGCTCCCGTTCGATCGCCAAGTCAAACCCGTAATGCCACTCATGAAATAGGGAAACATTGCCTCCACACAACAGGTAAAACGGCACAGCCTCAGGAAACGCGCTGACTCGAACACCATGTTCTACCGATTCAACTTCCATCTTCCAACCGTTGCCCACCGTATCACCGTGGTAATCACGATAATTTACCATCGACTTAAACACAAGCGTTAGAGGCTGCGTTGACCGATGCAGATAATATTGCACATAGGTTGTGTTTTCTCCTTGCTGCATCCAGACTCGCTTTTCCAGCCGCGCATCGCCGCACGCATACTGCCAAACCGGAATTGTTCCTTCTAAATAAAAGCGCTCAATGTGCTGATAACCTTTGGGTCTGACAATGCCATCTGACCAGCGTATGGTGGCTAACGGATAAATCTCGTCCCCATAACGCACAGTGTCTTCGAGGTTGGCAAGCAGTAGGGTTCGTTGCAGGGGCGGCTTGAGGGCAGCGATCAGCAAGCCATGATAGCGCCGCGTCAGCATCCCGGCGATCGTACCAGAGGCAAACCCTCCGATGCCATTGGTGACCAACCATTCTCGCGTTTCTGCCGTTTCTAGTGCGCCGCAAATCTCGCGCCCAAAGTCAATCACCATCCCTTTCGCTCCCTTCCTGCATCTATCGAATATCGAGGCAACACCGCTTTAGCCGTTAGAATTGTCTACTATCCTTTGAAATTCTAGTGGGCGTTGCTGAATAAATCCTGATTACGCCATAAGAAAGTTGGATTGGTTTGATCAATTTGCTGCCATTCTGATGGGGTTAAAGGTTGCTCAACTAGGTTGATCTGAAACTGTGCGATCGCGGCATCAATCAGCGCCTGCATCACAGCATCCCGTAGTGCCTCTCCCGTAAGCGATAGATTTAATCTGGGCATGTGTAGATCAGCTTCAAACACTTGCTTAAACAGGTGAGCATCGGGTTCTAACCGCATAGAGCCATGCTGCAAAATCGCAGAATCGTATCGCAATTGGGCGCTCCCGATCAGTTTTGCCCCATCGGCAGTCACCAGATCAGCGATCGTGGCGGTGCCAAAACAGTTGGGGTTGTGAATGTAGCCGCGCCGCGCCTGCCCATAATCAAGCTCAACGCCGAGGGCACGCCATCCTTGGATCAAAAACTCACACAGGGTGCGATAGGCTTGCAGTCGGCTGCCAGACAGCCCAGAGGTGATGATGGCATAGGTCAGATCCCCTTGGTGCAGAACAGCGCGTCCCCCGCTTGGTCGCCGAACCAGGGCAATGGGAGGGGCAGGCACGGGCGCAGAACCGGCATCACTACTCCACTGTAAGCAATTCCAAGCGTCTGGGTAGCGGCGTTGATGATAGCCCAACGAAAGGGCAACCGGCGACCATGTGTAAAACCGTAAGGTGGGTGGATGTACGCCCAAGCGATGCTGCTCTAGCAGCCACCGATCGATCGCCATTTGCCTATGCCCCGCCCCGTGGATCAGAGGAATGAGTCGCCACGTTTCCATTTTTCTTGATTAATCCGGTTGATATTTGGAAAGGTCACTCTTGTGGAAGGGATCGGCAAAACCGTCACTCTCAAAGCGTATCAGCAAATACCTCTGTCTAACGCTCAGTGTTTCGTCTCTATCTTTGTCTAGGTTATGGGCTGAGATTGCGTCGTTAAGGTATGTCAAGAACAGATAAAACGCGACAAACTGCGCCTCTTAGCTCCGGTCAATTAGCCGCCATTAATTGCCGGACAGAAGCCAGTTTGATCCACTTTTGGAGTATCTTATGACCTACGCAACCGATCAAGACACCACTCAAGCATTAGAGGCATTTCGCCGCTATGATGTGGATACACAGCTTGCCCTACTGTGGTTTGGGTATCTAGACATTAAAGATAATTTGACCCCTGACCCGGCTCATAGTGCTGATGTTGCGGCTCGTGCCTACTACGATCGCATCCAAGAACTTTCTCCCGAGCAGCAGCTACAAGCCCAACAAGATATTCTCAGTGGGGCGACGAGCGAATGGGGGCGCACCTATAGTGCTCTGAGTTCCAGCGCAAGACTGGAAGTCTGGCTGCTGTTGGGGCAAGGCATGGAAGATGGCTCTATTATCCAAGTGCCGTCTGACTACCAGTTGCCCAGCGAAACCGATTCATTTACAGAAATGATCAAGAAGCTGACGTTTGAGCAACGCATTAACTTCATGCGGAGCGCCGTCATGGAAATGGGAACTCCGACGGAGGACTAATGGGTTAAATTTTGAAGTTGAATGTTGAAGTGTAAAGCTGAGGGTGCGGTTCGCTAGCTTGGGTTTGCCTGCATAGCGGCAAACCGCGCCCTTTTGTGATTATTTGATGCCAAACTCAGCTTGCAGCAATTCGTCGTTATCGTCTGCGATCGTAGCAACCACCGTAATCAGTCGGGAGACCTCGCCCGGAGACAACTCTGCTACCGTCCGGCTCGACAGCACCACAATTTGAGCGTTAAAGATCCCAAAGCACGCTTCAAATGTACTTAACCAGTTCATTTCTAGCAGTTTTTTCATGAGTTGCGGCTCGTTTTGGGCAGGCAAACCCAACACGCTTGACCAAACGGTAAAGGTATCTTCGTCGCTGGTGCCCGTTAGCTGTACAAACACCTCAACGCTGCCGTACTTAAATTTCCAGAGATGACCCCCATCAGTTTGGTTTACCATGGCGCTATCGCTCTGATCGAGACTAGCAATCACGGTTTCAATCACTTCAATAATATCGGTCTCGCTCGAAGGCAATGAGCTAGTTAGGTCTGGCTCAGATGGATAGCTTGTCATAAGTACGTTTGTTTATGGTGTGATCGGTTTACGAGTGTGATCGATTTGCTGGCATGTTTAGCAGAGTAACTAGGATTTACGGTAGCGTTTAGTTCAACAGCTATGACTCAGAATTTTACCTATCTTCATCCTTCATCTTTGTAGCAGAGATTGGAGGGTTTGAGCTCTTATTTTTAGGCGTTGCATCTTAACCACAAATTCAACTACTGACAGAGGGTTGTTTGACCGAGATGATCCCCCTGGTAGATGAGTATCCTAATACGGTACGTAATAGTTTTGAGTGTCAAGCAGTTTGTAACTGTGCTGTCATTCAACTAAAGGACACCTTATAGGAGATTACTATGCCAATTTCCATTCGCGATGATGTGGTGTATATCATGCTAAGACGGATCGATGAGTGCGACAAAAGTCCAGGGCCTGATCCGGTCAAGTTTAGAGAGGCAGATTTTGCTGGGATAAAGCTAACCCAAGCTGACTTTTTGGGGCATTTAGACTATTTAAACCAGCGTCAGTACATTAACGCTCAATTTTCAGGCAATGCCTATGGCAATCAGGAAGATGTGCCGGATGCCGTGAACGCGGAAGAGTTTGGGTTACGCATCGCTAACACCTATGGCGCGTCGGATGGTCCCTTGCCACATTTAATTGAGTTTGAGAAAGCCGAACTGACGCAGAAAGGGCGGGACATGCTGGCAGACATGATCGCTAATCCGCCAAAAGCTCTGGAAAAGGGTGAGACCACTCCGATCGCAACCAAAGATACACCGTTTTTAGAAAAGGTGATGATCAAAGCGGAACTCGACAGCTTATATGATGCAAGAGACATTACAGAAGTTGTATTCCGCACGATGCGCGACATGATGACAAACGAGGCGGTAGACCATGTGAGCCAAGAGTTGCAGGTGCCGATGGAAAAAGGCAACGACGACAAGACGCTTTATGCCGCGACGCCGCTTGCCACCGAAGTTGCTGATCTGTGGGAAGACACCAACCCGATCGTGCATTTTCTGAGCCGGGTACGTCCGCCCCTAAAGATTAAGGCAGATACGTTTTTGTTTCGGATTCGTCAGGAGGGCGGATTAGCCCCCGCTGTGCCGCCAGAAGAAGCCGTTGCCGCCGTGTTCTCAGCCACGAAGGACGAGCTTTCTGAAGATCGAATTCAGGAAGTGGCAGGGTTTCTGCCCGATGAGATTCGGCAACTTTGGGAAACGGCATGATGTCATCTCGGTTCGGCACGCCGCTTGCTAAGGGCGCGCGATGAGTGCGCCTTTTTGCAGCTTGATCCTTTCAAACTGCGTCGCTCGTTACATCAATTCTTGACGCAATCGGTAAATGATGGTATTCGGTTCGACCTGATTTAAAATGTCGCGAATTACGGTATTTGCGCCCTGCGCTCCCCAAGTGCAACCCTGTTCAAGATACACCTGTGCCGCACGACCGACCGAATACGAGCCGTATCCTGCAATTCCAGCTTGCGCGATCGCAGCCCCTGCCAGTGCCGAAAACCCCGCAGAACCATCGATTCCGGTTGCTAACGCCGATGCACTTTTGCCTAGCCCAAGTAAAAGTCCGCTCCCTAGTTCTCCTAACAGCAGCCCACCGGAACTGATCAAAATTGTTTGCAGCAGTTTTCCAGCTTCGTAGCGCGTCATGGGTAGACCGTAGAGATTGGCAAGGGCACGAATCATGGCAACATCAGACACTGCACCCCCAATCAGGTCGAGAACGGCAATCGGGTTGAGGGCGATCGCAAGCGCTTTATAGCGGGTAAATTTCCAAATCAGCGCCTCTGCTTCCCCCTCTTGAAGTTCAACGATCCGTTGGGCGATCTGCGTTTCAGCTATCCGTGCCTGCGATAGAGCGTTAAGCGCCAGCAGCGATCGCCCTTCGCGGTTCAAAATTTTGAGGATTTTGTATTTTAGATCATCAATTTCTGGCGGCGGCGTCTCCCATTCCGTCAGCACCCGACCATCGGGATATTCCACCCGCATCTGAAGCGGTGCGGGTTCTGCTGCCACCATCACAATCTCATCGGGAGTAAGCAATTGCTCTAATCGTTCACTGCGACCCGTTCTGCCGCCTAGCTTTTGCAAATTTGCATAGACCGCTTGGCGGCTCTGATCAGGGTATAAATCGATCTTATTAAACACAACAATCATCGGTTTTTGCACCTGCCGCAGATCGCACAGCGCCTTATATTCTGTCCGAGTAATATCTCCTGCCACAACAAACAAAATTAAGTCTGCCCGCACGGCTACCTCTTGCGCCATGGTTGCTCGCGCGTGCCCATCGACTTCATCAAGTCCGGGTGTGTCAATTAGCTCAATCTGGACTTTGCCCAGTTGCGGCGAGGCAATCCCACTATGTTCAGAAACCATCCCTCCGGTAGGCAACCAGCGAACGGTGCGAGGCTGCTGCGTCACGCCGTTTAGCGGACCCGTTTCAAACTTCTGGTCGCCCATGAGCGCGTTTAGGACGGCAGACTTACCCCGGCTCACCAGACCAAACACTGCAATCCGCACAACAAAGGTATCGAGCTTGTTGAGATTAGCTGACAGCGCTTCGAGTTCATCCTTGAGCGTAGCTTGTAAAACGGAATTTTTGCTCGATCGCAAATACTGCGAGTAATTTGTAAACGCCCGTCGCAAACTTGCCCGCGCCCGATTCAAATGGGTTTCCTGCGGGTTAGACCGATTGACTTTAGAAGAAGGCTGATTCAAGGCTCAACGGCAACCGAATGCACTGCCTCTCTATTCTCATCTAAATTGCTCAAAGTTGGGCATTTGCAAAGAGTGCTGGGGTCATGCCGCGTTTGCCGCCTCAGCACCAACGGCTGAAACGGGTACGATAACTGTAAATTCCGCCCCTTTGTTTAGCTGCGATCGACACTCCAATTGTCCGCCTTGCTGTTCCATCACCCGGTAGCTGACGGCTAGCCCTAAGCCTGTTCCTTGACCAACGGGCTTGGTGGTAAAAAAGGGATCAAACATTCGAGATTGCACCTGCTCAGAGATACCGATACCGTTATCGTGAATCGACACATGCACCCAAGCGTCATCCATCACGCTTGTTTTGACAGTGATTGTGCCTTTAGAAGGTGCTTGAGACGCTTCGATCGCATCGATCGCGTTGGTCAAGAGATGCATAAACACCTGGTTGAGTTGCGCGGCATTGCATTCTACCAAGGGTATCGAGTAAACTCGACCCTCAATTACACCTTCAGGTCAACAGTGACCGCAATGTAAAGCGACATGCTAAAGATGACGAAGTTCACGCAGGCTTGCACATATAGTAACCAGTTAACACGAGCAACTAGACCCTGCCCCTATAGCCATGGGTCTGACTGGTGAGACCAATCAGACCCATGGGTAACATAATCGAC
>NZ_WVIE01000035.1 GCF_010091945.1 Myxacorys almedinensis A | reverse complement strand
CGCACCAAGGATGAGGTCACCAGCGACCCGTGCATGGCGGAGAACAGGGCGCCGCCAAAAACTCCAGCGACTCCCAACATGTGGAACGGGTGCATCAGAATGTTGTGCTCAGCTTGGAAGACCAGCATGAAGTTAAAGGTGCCGGAAATGCCGAGGGGCATGCCGTCCGAGAAGGAGCCTTGCCCAATCGGGTAGATCAGGAAGACCGCGGTGGCGGCGGCTACAGGGGCAGAGTAAGCTACGCAGATCCACGGGCGCATGCCCAGGCGGTAGGACAGTTCCCATTCCCGACCCATGTAGGCGAAGATGCCGATCAAAAAGTGGAACACTACCAGTTGGTAAGGACCGCCGTTGTACAGCCACTCATCGAGGGAGGCGGCTTCCCAAATCGGGTAGAAGTGCAAGCCGATGGCGTTGGAGGACGGCACCACAGCACCGGAGATGATGTTGTTGCCGAACATGAGCGAGCCTGCCACGGGTTCCCGGATGCCGTCGATATCCACTGGGGGGGCGGCGATGAAGGCGGTGATGAAGCAAATCGTGGCGGCGAGCAGGGTCGGAATCATCAGGATGCCGAACCAGCCGACGTAAATTCGATTCTCGGTGGAGGTGACCCAGTTGCAAAACTGTGACCACAGGTTCGCGCTTTCGCGTCTCTGCAGGGTTGTCGTCATGTACTTATAATTCCGTTTGTTGTTGATAATCGAGTCATTTCTGACCCACCCCTTTATATTAAGCGGAACGTATCATTTTGTAAAGCAGTTTATAAACTTTATTCTCAGACTAATTTGAAGTACTCTCTCAATTATGGAGAAATATGAATGAAATGCCTTGTAGGCTTTGCTATCAGCAAATCAAACCTAGAACCTACAGGTTCCATGCCATCTAACCTGCCTCATCTACATAGAAATTGTTGCTATTTGCGATCTATAAGCAGAGCAGCAAACTGACTAAACCAACCTTATGGGAAGATCCACAAGGCAGATTAGCGAACTATGGTGAACTTAGAAAGAAAGGTAATCTCTAGAGCGGGGAGTGGTGTCACCCTGCAAATATTCTGAGGGGTGTTGGTAGAGTCTTAAGGTTTAAGAATGACTGACTCGATCGAGCTTCTCATTTTTTAAGAAGCACCGTCCTTCATTCTCAGATTTGCTAGAGCTTTTTTTGTGTCAATTTGTAAAAACCGGTCTAACGCAAGATAAATCCAGGTGTATGAACGCTGCGAGTCTTGGCAAATGCGCTCAAATCCTAAAACGCGTCTTAGCTCTTCATACATGGGATGAAGAATGAGCGAGTAGAGATTACAGATTCCGGGGTAGTCAGCTTGCATTCGTACGAGTGCCTGCTTTGTGTCTTCTAAGAGTTGATAGAGCGTTGCGCCATTCATGTATGATGGGTCGATAATCCAGGCTCTGATGTAGATTGATGTGCAAGTTTCGTCGCCCAAGGGTGCCATTTGGATAGGGTCAACTTGGGCATCGGTGGTGAGATAAAAACTTTTGCTAGGAGACTGGAAAAAGTAAGCTTCTGACTCACTCGCAACTGGAAAAAGAATAGAAGCGGCAACGACATTTAGATTGTCTGCGCGGCGCAAAACTCGCATTCCGACGGGATAACAGGAAGCCCACGTTCTAAGTGCTCTGGCTATTTTTGCCATTGCTTCACCATCGCGCACCAGTTCGGCATAGCTGCGAGCGTATAGATTTGCAACAGAAATCGCATCGGTACGAGGATTAAAGCTGTCGGCAATCAACTGAATGGGCGTTTCGGCTTCTTGAATTTCTAATTCTGGGAGCGATCGTATCTGTAATGACAGAGTCTGACCATCGTAACGTTTATCGAGTAATCCTAAGGCAGCAAGGCGATCGATCATCATGCCGGCTGCGCGATCGCTGCCTCGTTCTTTATTGCTATAAAAGAGGTCTGCCGCTTCGCGATGGGTACATGCCACGAGTCCTTTAGGCGCAGAAAGATGATCTAGCGATCGCGGCAAGTGCCCGTCGGTCTCTTCGCGCTGCTTGAGCAGCAAATAGGCCCAGAGTCTCACAAAATACTCTGCTCGTTGGCGAGTGAGACCACCGCGTCTTTGCATCATGGCGATGTAATCGCGTTGCTGTTCAATGGAAAATAGTTCATTCAGGCGTTCTGGAGTCATGGCTCTAGGCAAAGAAAGCGCGAAAGCAGTGAAAACAACCCATTTGGGTGAAGCGGTTCGATCAATCAATCAACGAAAATATAGGGATGTAGCCCTATCGATCTAAAGTCCCTGAATCAAAGTCGCTCCGATAGGTTACTCAAGGATCTGGTCGAATATCTTGTGAACTTATTGGATTACAGAAGCTGCTAGAACATTCGACAAGCCAGATTTAGGCATTTTCCACTCAACTCAATGACGAAACAAAGTAGACACGCTATTGCGCTAACTCTGGGTTAACTCTGGTGTTGCTATGGCTGCGTGCTTATTATTCCTTAACCAGCATTTTGTGACAAGGTTGGAGGGGTGAAGTTTAGTAGTGTCTCAGTTTAGTTCAGTTTACTTCACCTTTGTGCAGTCAAGTTCAGCGTACTCATTGTATCTTCACACCTCGGGCAACCACAATAGGCGGAGTGCTTGAGGACTCTGAGTTATGACAGCCCGCCTACTTTCTGTACCCCCCGAATTACAGCTACCCGTCAAATCTTGGTTTAGCCAACGCGATCGTAAGCAATCGTCTCCATGCGCTATTTCCAAGAAGCCGTTTACCGATGACGCATTTCCCATTGAGTTTGACCGCGCTCACCAGAAACAGAAGGGTGTTGCTTCAGCGCTTTGTGGAGCAACTTGCATCGGTCTAGATGGACTTTGGGGCGTTCTTCTAAGCTCGATCCGAGAAGGCGTCATGGTGATTTCGCGAGTGGCTTCACCAAAGTCTGAAGGAGCACTTCAGCCGATTTACTGGAATCGTCAGGCGGAAGAGATTTGCCAGCAGTTACAAGAAACGGCAGAAGGAGTTTTTCCCCCTGCGATCGCGGATGCTTGTTACCGATTGCTGCGAGAAAGAAATGAATCGTCAGAAGCCCTTGTAGTAGAGTATCAAGGAGATTCGAGGCAGTTTGTTCGACTGTGCCTACGGTGGATCTCGCTGGGTGAAGCGTCTAAACAGCGCTATATCCTGGTTCTTCTAGAAGATGGTTATGCTGCCCTAAGGGACGAGCTTGCGCTAGAGCAGAAGAAGTATGAACTAACGGATCGAGAAGCTGAGATCTGGCTTCTACTGCGTCAGGAGTACACCTATCAAGAGATTTCGGACATGCTGCGAATTAGTCTTAATACGGTGAAAACGCATATCAAAAATGTTTATTCCAAGCGCAAACGCTTGCCAGGGCATGAAAAAATTTGGTACTCCAGATAGCGAAGGTGCTCTGGGCAACAGCGATCATTTGAAGCGATAAGCCTTGGAAAGCAACAAATCCTGGGGCGTCTGACTCAAGACTTGCAACATTCGACAGTTCTAGGTTTTGAGTTTACCGTTCTAAAGGGAACCTGTGACTGGATCGACCGAAATGACCTTTTCTCAGATCGTAACGTATAGTCCTGCCTACACAGTGGTGCCCACGTACGAGTGCTTTAATCGTTGCACGTACTGCAATTTTCGGGCTGATCCGGAGCACAACACTTGGCTGAGCTTAACAGCGGCAGAAGCCACCCTCAAAACGCTGCGGAGCCGGGGTGTGATCGAAATTTTGGTTCTCAGTGGTGAAGTGCATCCGCATAGTTCCTATCGGGCGGCGTGGTTTCAGCGCATCTTTGATCTGTGCGACCTCGCGCGATCGCTAGGGTTTTTGCCTCACACCAATGCAGGAGTTCTCAGTTTTGCAGAAATGGAGAGGTTAAAAGCAGTCAATGTATCGATGGGATTAATGCTAGAGCAAGTGACGCCAACCTTACTTGAAACGGTTCATCGCTATGCTCCGAGCAAAATTCCGGAGGTGCGATCGCAGCAGCTTGCGTGGGCAGGAGAACTGCACATTCCATTCACCACGGGGCTGTTACTGGGCATCGGCGAAACAGAGCGCGATCGCATTGATACGCTAGAAGCGATCGCCCGATCGCACGATCGATGGGGACACATTCAAGAAGTTATTTTGCAGCCCTACAGTCCTGGGCACAATGAAACCAGGGGAAGTTCAGCGTTTCAAATCGACGCGATCGTAGACATGATCACGATCGCTCGCAAGATTCTACCCGAATCGATTTGTTTGCAAATTCCGCCTAATCTAATCCCAACTCCTGAACTGCTGATCGCGTGCTTAGCAGCAGGAGCAAGGGATCTAGGCGGAATCAGCCCCCACGATGAAGTGAATCCGGACTATCCTCATCCTAAAATCGCTGAGTTAGAACTACTTTTGAGCGAGGCAGGCTGGACTCTGACTCCTCGCCTACCCGTGTATCCTCAATACGATCAGTGGCTATCACCAGGGCTAAGAGCAGTAACAGCGAAATTTCGCAATCAAACGCCTGCGGGGGTCGAAATGCCTAAAAACTCATTCACATGCTGAAGGTAGGTTTCTGCATCTTCTAGCATGGGAAAGTGGGCTGTGTTGGGCATCACAACATGCTTGACCTTCTCACTAAGCGCGGCGGCTCGTCGCCCTAGCTCAGCCGGAATAATTACATCCTGTTCCCCAGAAATCAGCAGAGTTGGCACGGTTAACCGAGCAAACTCTTGAGGCATAACTTCGGCTGCTTTTTGGCTAACCGCCGTCATCATGGTGCCGATCGCGGCATTCTGGTCTGCCATCAAGAAGTCGTTTAAGAACGATCGACTGATGTCACCCGCCAACTGACGGTGCAAGAAACGCTGCATAAATAGCCGATCCATAAGGGGCAATCCATAGAGCCAGCGCGGACGGAATTTGACAACATAGCCACCAAACCGATGAAAGGCATCAAATGATTTTTTGTCGTACTCAAAAATGCCGCTACAGGTTAAGATGGCACGCTCAACTCGGTCGGCATAGAGATTTAGAAAGAAAACTGCGATCGAAGCTCCGGTCGAATGAGCATTGAGATAAACTCGCTGAAGCCCCAACTGATCGAGCAAGTTCGCTAAATCTTCGGCGTAGGTTTCTAGCTCGTACTCTGCTGTTGTAAAAGGGGCAGACGAGTGAGGCGCTGGCTGACGAGAACGACCAAACCCACGCATATCGTAAAGTAAGCAATCGAACTGTTTCGATAGCGCGATCGCAGTGCTTTCCCAATAGCGCAGCGAGCCACCCCAGCCGTGAAGAAACACCAAGACAGGCTTACCAGATGGCTCCGAGCCACCTGATGCAGTGACCCACTCGTAATAGTGGTCATACCCGTTGACAGGAATGTTTGGCATCTTAAACGCTTAGAAGTTAAGGTCTAAGATTTACGGTATCATTCCCGTCTCGTAGATCGACGCTAAATTCTAGGCTGATTCCGGTTTGGGTAGAGAAGAGGGATGGAGCAGCAGTTCTGCGGTAGAGCGTTTCTCCACCATTTCGCGAGTGATGGCACAGCGAGTTACATCTTTGCGAGACGGCAACTCGTACATGATATCGAGCATCAGTTCTTCGATAATGCTGCGAAGGGCGCGCGCTCCGGTTTTACGGCGGTAGGCTTCTTGTGCGATCGCACGAATGGCATCTTGCTTAAATTCAAGCTGCACATTGTCCATCTTCATCAGCTTCTGGAATTGCTTCACGAGGGCATTTTTCGGTTCCGTGAGAATCTCAGCCAAAGCATCTTCATCGAGAGGATTGATCACCGCTTGCACCGGAATCCGCCCGATGAATTCAGGGATCATACCGAACTTGACCAAATCGTCAGGTTCCATATGCTGTAAGATGTCGGCAATTCGCTTCTCTCGCGATTGAGCATCTCCAGGCTGAATAAAGCCCATCGATCGCTTGCCCAAGCGCTGCTCAACCGCTTTATCGAGTCCAACAAACGCGCCACCGCAAATAAATAAGATATTACTCGTATCAATCTGGATACAGTCTTGATAGGGATGCTTCCGCCCGCCTTGCGGTGGAACATTCGCAACCGTTCCTTCCAACATTTTCAGTAGAGCCTGCTGAACCCCTTCGCCGGAAACATCGCGGGTGATCGAGGGGTTTTCGCTCTTACGGGCGATTTTATCAATTTCATCAATATAAATAATGCCGCGCTGAGCTTCTTCAACATCCAAGTCAGCTACTTGCAGCAAGCGAAGCAAAATATTTTCAACATCTTCACCGACATACCCTGCCTCCGTCAGCGTTGTGGCGTCTGCAACAGCAAAAGGAACATCTAGAATCTCGGCTAAGGTCTGAGCGAGTAGAGTTTTGCCACACCCAGTTGGGCCGATCAGCAGAATATTAGACTTTTGCAACTCCACATGATCATCAGTAGATCCTTTATCGTTGCTGCCGATCGTCTGCAAAAAGCTCAACCGTTTGTAATGATTGTATACCGCCACCGACAGGACTTTCTTGGCTTCGTCTTGCCCAATGACATGCTCATCAAGATACTTTTTGATTTCGCGCGGCTTGGGGATCTGATTGAGCGAGAGATTAGCAGATTTGACGCGGCGCTTTTCCGGAGCCTGCTCTCGTTTTGGAACAGGCTGCGGTGCCGCACCAGAGTCGAACAACTCTTCATCTAAAATCTCGTTACACAAATCAACGCATTCGTCGCAGATGTAGACACCTGGACCCGCGATCAGCTTGCGGACTTGCTCTTGAGATTTTCCACAAAAGGAACATTTCAGATGGGAGTCGTACTTGGACATATCTGCCTCTTATCTTGCTGCAACAACAGATTCTCCGGGTTGGGGGAGATTCTGTCGAGAAATCACCTGATCGATCAATCCGTAGTCTTTGGCTTCTTGAGCAGACATAAAAAAGTCACGCTCTGTATCATCTTCGATACGCTCTAGGGGCTGCCCAGTATGCTGAGCCAGCAGTTCATTGAGCTTGCGCTTATGATAGAGGATCTCTTTGGCTTGGATCTCAATATCCACCGCTTGCCCCTGAGCGCCACCAAGAGGTTGGTGAATCATAATCCGAGAGCTTGGCAAAGACATCCGCTTCCCCTGAGTGCCGCCAGAAAGCAGGAACGCCCCCATACTAGCAGCTAAGCCAAAACAAATTGTCACGACATCACAGCTAACTTGCTGCATGGTGTCATAGATTGCCATGCCTGCTGTAACCGAGCCACCCGGAGAATTAATGTATAATTGAATATCTTTTTCGGGGTCTTCGGCTTCTAGAAACAAAAGCTGCGCCACAATCGAGTCTGCGATCGTATCGTCAACTTGAGTGCCTAGAAAGATGATGCGCTCTCGTAGCAAGCGAGAATAGATATCAAATGCCCGTTCCCCGCGCCCAGATTGCTCGACGACCATCGGTACGACGGCATTAGGAGCGGCAGAAACGACATCGAAGGTGCTTAAGCCGTAAACAAAATTAGAGTCTGACTGGGAGTAAACCATAAGCGAAGTCGTTTGTTCAAGCGAGATAGACCGGAGTTACTTTGCGCGTTCTGCCCTCATTATGCCTCAAGTCATTTGGAGTTGTTGGAATCGGTAATAAAGAGTTGAGGGCGGTCGGGTTGATCAGTGAGGAGTTGCTCGTCTGTTCAACCCTTATCCAACCCTTATCCGGTCGTCAGCGTGACGATCTACTCAGCCTCTTCAGTTGCTTCAACCGCTTCGACCTCTATAGTGCCGTCTTCCAACACTTCAGCGTCATCTAGGGCTTCAGGTTCATCTTTTTTCAGCGTTCCTTCTGGGACTAGCTCGATCGTAGAGTGCTCTTCGAGCCACGCCATGATTTTCTCCTTGAGAAGATCTTCTTCGACGGCACTGCGGAGGCGTTCGGGATCGATCTCGCGATCGCTCAGTTCGCTGAGAATTTCTCGAACTCGCTCATTGAGTTCAGCCTCTTCGACCTTGAGGGCTTCTCGCTTGGCAACCTCGCCCAAGGCAAGCGTGCGCTTGATCCGGTCGATCGCCTCAGGGCGCGATCGCTCCTTCAACATGGGGATCGTGTCTTGGTTGAGTAACTGCTTGATATCGATTCCCTGCTGCTGTAGCTGCATCGCCGTTTGGGTAATCATATACTCAACCTCGCGCTCGATCAGCGTTTCCGGCAAATCGACTTCGACATGACCTAGCAGTTCATCGAGCAGGGCTTGTTCTTTGTTAGATTTAGTTTGCTGCTCGGCTTCATCGGCATAGCGCTTTTCTAACGATTCGCGCAACTCAACGATCGTTTTGAAATCGCCGCCGCTCACGTCTTCTGCAAAGTCATCATCTAACTCAGGAAGCTCTTTTGCCTTCAGTTCCTTCAGCGTCATAGAAAACGTGGCAGGACGACCCGCCAAATCTTCCTGCGGATAATCTTCAGGAAAGTTCACCGAGATTTCCTTTGACTCTCCCGGCTTCATGCCAATAATCCCATCGATAAAGCCTTCGATAAAGCGACCGTCTTCGAGTTCAAGCTGAAAGTCTGTTGCCTCACCTCCCGGAACGTCTTGTGCTTCAGCGTCTTCGCCTGCCGGTAAATAGCGTCCTTTATAGTCAACCACCGACGTATCGCCTTTCTGAGCCGGACGGTCTTCTACCGGAATCAGGGTTGCCATTTGCTTGCGGTAGCCTTCGATGGTGGTGTCTACTCGCTCAGCATCCGGTTTAACTTCTTCTGCCTGCACCGTGAAGCCTTGGTATTGCGTTAGCGTCACCTCAGGTTGGACATCCACCGATGCGGAAATCGTCAACGTGCTGTCAGGGCTAAATTTTTCAACTAGTTCGTCGAACTGCGATCGCAGTTGAAAATTGCCGATCGCATCGATTTTTTCTTGTTTCAACGCTTCTTTCAGCGCCACATCCACCAATTCCTCCACCACAGAGGCTTTGATGCGGGTGAGACCAAAGCGCTGAATGATCACCTGACGAGGGACTTTTCCTTTACGGAACCCAGGAATATTCAACGAACGAGTCAAGTCTTTCACAACTTTTTCGTAAGTCTGTTTCGACATCTCTGGCGTAATTTCGATTTCCAGCCCAATTTGGCTGGCGGGGAGCTTTTCCTGGGTAACTTTCATCGGCGTATGAGTCGCAAACAGTTTCAAATATTGCAAATGCAGTAAGCTATACTAACCGATCCTAGCGACCGATGAGCCATTCCTTCGATTCAAAATCTTAAGAATTCAGAAGAGGCGCACCGCACCGCTCTGACAAAATGGGGGGATATTCGGGTCAGGTCAGCCCCATGGCGGGAATACTGGCAAAAAGGCTTCAAGAAAGTTGATGATAATTTTAATGAGCCGAACGCTTGAATTTAATCCATCACTCGCGATAGGCTCTGGATGCACTCAGCGCCTCTACTCAGTTTTCTCGTACTCGTTATCAGTAATATCCGTTAAAATCCTGGGCATCTGTATAAATAAAGTGCAAAAAAATATAAGGTGCAAATTGTGATGGGCAAAGGTTAGTAAGCCAAACCCCGCTAAACTCAAGAGTGGTTTAGACTGACGATTATTAAAACTCGCTAGATATTCTCTCTATTTTTTGAGATTCAAAACGCTTATCGAATCGTTATCTACCGGTGTATTGCTACTTTTATTTCTGTTTGAAGTATTTCTGTTTAAAGTTCGCATAATTTGGGAGGCATAAATTTTGGGTCAATCGTATCGAGTTGCCATTTTAGGGGCTACTGGCGCTGTGGGCACTGAGTTGCTAGAGTTGCTAGAGCACCGCAATTTCCCGCTTGCCGACCTAAAGCTGCTAGCGTCACCTCGGTCTGCGGGGAACACGCTTTTGTTTCGCGGGGAAGCGCTTCCGGTTGAAACTGTTGAGGCAAATTCCTTTGCAGGGGTGGATATCGTGCTGGCGTCGGCGGGCGGGTCAGTCTCAAAAGCGTGGGCAGAACCCGCGATCGCAGCCGGAGCCGTGATGATCGACAACTCCAGCGCGTTTCGCCTGGATACCTCTGTGCCACTGATTGTGCCAGAAGTGAATCCCGGTGCGGCTGCCCATCATCGCGGATTAATTGCCAATCCCAACTGCACCACAATTTTGATGGCGGTCGCCCTATATCCCCTGCATCAGGTTCAGCCGATCCGCCGGATTGTCGCTTCAACTTACCAATCGGCAAGTGGCGCAGGCGCACGGGCGATGGAGGAAGTTAAAACTCAATCGCTCGACATTTTGCAGGGCAAACAGCCGAAGCCCCAAGCCTTTCCCTATCCGTTGGCATTCAATCTGTTTCCTCACAACTCGCCGCTCAATGCGCTGGGGTATTGTGAAGAAGAAATGAAAATGGTCAACGAAACCCGGAAGATCTTTGGGGCAGATGACCTAAGAATTACGGCAACTTGTATACGGGTTCCCGTCTTACGAGCGCATTCAGAATCGATTAACCTTGAGTTTGAGCAACCGTTTAGCGTTGAGCACGCAAGAGAGATTTTAAGTCAAGCTCCCGGTGTCAAACTGGTTGAAGACTGGCAAAAAAACTATTTCCCGATGCCGATCGATGCAAGCGGCAAAGACGAAGTGCTAGTCGGGCGGATTCGTCAAGATCTTTCCCATCCCAATGGGCTTGAGTTGTGGCTGTGCGGTGACCAAATTCGTAAAGGCGCAGCCCTGAATGCGGTGCAAATTGCTGAACTTTTGATCCAAAAGAATTTACTCAAACCGGCACTGGCTGCCAATAGCTAGTCCCCTACGACTTACGACATAACTTTATGGATTTTGGACGGGTCTTGACCGCAATGATTACGCCCTTTGGGGCAGATGGCAGCGTGAACTATGCTGTAGCAGAACAATTAGCTGTTCATCTCGTTGAGAATGGAACGGATACCTTGGTGCTGTGCGGAACCACAGGCGAATCGCCAACCCTTTCCTGGGATGAAGAGTTTGAACTGTTTCAAGTGGTCAAGCGGGCGGTTGCTGGCAAAGCCAAGGTAATGGCAGGAACCGGATCAAACTCGACCAAAGAAGCGATCGCAGCTACCCAAAAAGCCGATACAATAGGGATAGATGGCACACTTCAGGTTGTGCCTTATTACAACAAACCGCCTCAGTCCGGGTTGTATCAGCATTTCAGCGCGATCGCACAGGCTGCTCCCAGACTTTCGCTAATGCTTTACAACATTCCAGGGCGCACCGGTCAGAATCTTTTGCCAGAGACAGTAGCGCGTCTTGCCGAGATTCCCAACATTACCGCCATCAAGGAAGCAAGCGGTAATTTGGATCAAGTGAGCCAAGTAAGGCAACTGACTCCCCCAGAATTTGAGATTTATTCAGGAGACGATTCACTCACCTTGCCAATGCTGGCAGTTGGTTCAAAAGGCGTTGTCAGCGTTGCTAGCCATCTTGTCGGCAGCCAACTTCAAAATATGATCCGCGCCTTTGAATCAGGACAAAATCAAACTGCTATTCAACTTCATCTCAAACTGTTTCCTCTATTTAAAGCGTTATTTGTGACTACCAATCCGATTCTTGTCAAAGCTGCCCTGAACTTGCAAGGCTGGAATGTCGGCTCTTTGCGCCCACCCATGGACGTTCCTGAGGACAAAGCGTGCGCTGATCTTGCTCAAATCATGACCGATCTCGATCTGCTCAAAACCGCTCTAGCGTAAGCGTTTTCCACCCCGTCTTGGCAATACAGGCTTGACAATCGAATAACGCATGGTCTATGGCTTCACCTCACCGGTTCGGATGGCGTGATGGAGTAGCCGTGGCAGTTCTCCACAAAAAAGTTTCTCTAACTGGTTCATATGACTACAACAAATTCTTCAACCCCTCGCTCAAAAAAACCCATGACAAAAGACAACGAAACTCTCAGAATTATTCCGCTCGGTGGATTACACGAAATTGGCAAAAACACCTGCGTGTTTGAGTATGACGACGAAATTATTTTGCTAGATGCTGGGCTGGCGTTTCCTACCGATGGCATGCACGGCGTCAATATTGTGCTGCCCGACATGACCTATCTGCGGGAAAACAGCCACAAGATTAAGGGGATGGTGATTACCCACGGGCACGAAGATCACATCGGCGGGATTGCCTTTCACCTCAAGCAGCTAGATATTCCGGTGATGTATGGTCCAAAATTGGCGCTGGCGTTGCTTGCAGGCAAGCTGGAAGAAGCTGGCGTTTCTGATCGCACCGAACTTCGCACCGTTAGCCCGCGTGACATTGTTCGCTTTGGAAAGCATTTTTTCGTCGAGTTTATTCGCAACACTCACTCGATCGCAGATAGTTTCTCGGTGGCGATTCATACGCCCGTTGGCGTCGTCATTCATACGGGCGACTTTAAGTTTGATCATACCCCCGTTGATGGGGAAGCTTTCGACATTCAGCGCCTAGCAGAATACGGCGAAAAAGGCGTTCACTGCTTGATTAGCGACTCGACTAATGCAGAAATTCCGGGCTTTACGCCGTCGGAGCGCTCGGTATTTCCGAACCTCGATCGCGTCTTTAGCCAAGCAAAAGGGCGGCTGCTGGTCACAACGTTTGCTTCATCTGTGCATCGGATCAATATGATCCTAGAACTTGCTGAGAAGCATGGACGTGTGGTTGCTGTTGTGGGACGCTCGATGCTGAACGTGATTGCCCATGCTCGCACCCTTGGCTATATCAAGTGTAAAGATGATTTGCTGCAACCGCTGCATACGATTCACAAAATTCCCGATGAGAATGTTCTGATTCTGACAACCGGTTCGCAAGGTGAGCCGATGTCTGCCATGACGCGGATTTCTAAGGGCGAGCACCGCCAAGTCAAGATTCGGGAAGGCGATACGGTTGTGTTTTCGGCGAATCCAATTCCGGGCAATACGATCGCAGTTGTCAACACTATCGATCGGCTGATGATGCTGGGTGCAAAAGTGATCTACGGACGCGAACACGGCATCCACGTCTCAGGGCACGGTTGCCAGGAAGATCACAAATTGATGATTAATTTGACTCGCCCGAAGTTTTTCTTGCCTGTGCATGGTGAGCATCGAATGCTGATCAAACATTCCCAAACGGCTCAGAGTATGGGCATCCCGGCTGAGAATATGGTAATTATCGATAATGGTGATGTGGTGGAACTGAAGAAAGACTCTATCCGCAAGGGTGAGAAAGTTCCGGCGGGAATTGAATTAGTCGATACATCTCGCTCTGGCATGGTAGATCAGCGGGTGTTGAAGGAACGTCAGCAGCTAGCCGGAGATGGCATGGTGACGATCGCAGCATCGATCAACCTCGATGGTCGTCTATTTGCCAAACCAGAAATGCATCTGCGAGGCGTGGTTTCGTCGGTAAACCGCGATCAGTTACAAGCCAGAATTCAGGACGCGATCGAAACTGTATTGCGCGATCGCTGGTCTGAGTTTGCTCGCACCCTTGATAAAAAGCTTGAGGTGGACTGGGCAGGGCTAAATGTTCAGATCGAGCGGGAGGTACAACGAATCTTGCGGCGAGAGTTGCAGAGTAATCCGCTCTTGGTCTTCTTGATGCAAAGCCCAGAACCTACTGCTGTCAAAAATGCAGCACGACAGCGCACTCCGGCCAAAGTAGCGTCCTGACCCATGATTAGCCTGGAACTTGCAGTCAAAATTCAAACCCTACGGACTGTAGTTGACTGCGAGTTTCAGCCCAATTCCGCACCCGAAGGCAAGGGGCTGATTTGGGTGTGCTATACTTTGCAGCGTAAGGGCATGTAGCTCAGTGGATAGAGCATTAGATTCCGGTTCTAAGGGTCGGGGGTTCGAATCCCTCCATGCTCGTTAGCGAACAGGTTTTGAGACTAGCTTTTAGGACATCGAGTTTCAAAACCTATTGGATTATTAAGGCGGGTTTTAACGCAAATGGGGTGGCTCTGATGCACCCATGGATTTGAGCCGATGGATTTGAGCCAAAGAATGAGTCGCGTCTTACGAGCCAAACTGCAAAGCTTGACCTCGAACATTTGTGTTTAGCGTGCCGCGATCGTACGCGACCTGCCCACCCACGATCGTGATTTGTGCCCACCCAGTTAGATTCCAGCCCTCAAATGGACTCCATCCGCACTTGGTCACAATGTCCTCCCGCTGCACAGGATGATCATTTTCCAAATCTACCAAAACTAAATCAGCATCATATCCTGGCTCGATTAATCCTTTGTTGGGAATTTGATAAGCCTTCGCCACCGCCGCAGACATCCAGTTCGCAACCTGGGCAACGGTACAGCGCCCTTGTTTGGCTTGGGTCAACATCAACGCTAGAGAGGTTTCGACCCCCGGCATTCCAGAAGGGCTGTTGGGATAGGGTTGGGCTTTTTCTGCGAGCGTGTGAGGGGCATGATCGGTGGCGATAAAATCAATCACGCCATCGCGAAGCGCTTGCCAAAGCACTTCATTATCATGGGGTGAGCGAATCGGCGGATTCATTTGCAACAGCGAACCAAGCTTTTCATAATCATTGATGTTGAGCAGTAGGTGCTGCGGCGTCACTTCGGCAGTCACCCAAACGGGTTTCTCGCGGCGCAGTAACTCTGCTTCTTCAGCCGTAGACATATGCAGAATGTGCAAGCGACGCTGATATTTCTTGGAAAGCTTTAGCGCTAACTGAGTCGCGTTGAGAGCCGCTTGATTATCTTGGATCTGCGAGTGAACGGCAGGATCGCTGATGCCAGTAAATTGGGAGCGGCGATCGCGAATCCGAGTCTGGTCTTCAGCATGGACAGCAATGAGCCGCTCTCCTGTGGCAAAAATGGGATCTAATGCCGACTCTTCATCGACTAGCAAGTCACCGTGCATTGATCCCATAAAAATCTTGATCCCTGGCGTGGGGGTTGCGCTGAGCAAATCGGGCAAGTTTTCTGCCGTTGCGCCCACAAAAAAGCCATAATTTGCCAAGCATTTCTCAGAGGCGCGTTTTAGCTTGTCATCTAACGCGGCTTGGGTGGTGGTGAGCGGTCGCGTATTCGGCATTTCTAGAAACGATGTCACGCCGCCCCGCACACAGGCACAGCTTGCGGTGAAGAGATCCTCTTTGTGCTCTAGCCCTGGCTCTCTAAAATGAACCTGCGGATCGATTACTCCTGGCAACAAAGTTAAGCCCGTTGCGTCAATCAGAGTAGTTGCATTTTCTGGCGGCGTTAGCAGGTCTCCAACTCGAACAATTTTGCCCGACCGAATTTCCACATCCCCTAAAATAAATTCTCCTGATGGAAGCAAAATCTGTGCATGGCGGATCAGCAGAGATGACGCAGACATAATTAAAACGAGCGATCGATGGTTATTCAGTTTAGACTACAGAGGCGCGGTCTTGAACAACCTAAATAAATCATCGTTACACTACTGAAAGTCGATTGACTTGCGTGTAGATTAAACTAGACAAACGCGATCGTGACCTCAATCTCTACTTGTTTTCATTAATATCTTATGGCTCGTGTAGAAAACCCAGCACCGAAAAATGACACCTCAGCTTCCAAGGGCGAAAATCCTTGGCTTGAGGGGCTTAAGACCATTGGGCTAAGTGCGGTACTAGCGATCGGCATTCGCCAATTTGTGGCAGAAGCCCGATACATTCCCTCTGGCTCGATGCTGCCAACCTTGCAAATCAATGATCGGCTAATTATTGATAAGCTTGGCTACCGCTTTAAGAATCCTCAACGGGGCGATGTGGTTGTTTTTTCACCGACCGCAACGTTGGAGAAGCAAAACTTTCATGATGCGTTTATCAAGCGAGTGATTGGGCTACCGGGCGACAAAATCGAGGTTAAGGGCGGGCGAGTGTATGTCAATGATCAGGTCTTACGAGAAGACTACATTGGGAAAGACGAAGCCCCCCAATATCAGTGGGGCCCATCGGTCATTCCAGAAAATTCTTACTTGGTGCTAGGAGACAATCGCAACAACAGCTACGACAGCCACTATTGGGGATTTGTCCCTCGCGAGAAGATTATCGGTCGCGCTGTGGTAAGGTTTTGGCCTCCCGATCGCCTTGGGGAAATTGTGCCAAGACCGGAATATTAGAAAAACTAGCTCTAAACGGTAGCCCCAAAACCCTAAGATCACGTCCAGACCTGTAGAACCCGCCCAGTCAGTGTTTTGTTTAGCCAGACGGTGTTGTCTGACAGCGACTTAAGGGACTGAGGTTTAGTAACCCAGGTCTGATCGGGATCAAATAAGACCAGTTCGGCGGCTGGCGAGGGTGCAGGTTTGGCAAGGGGATGCAAGGCGCTTGGTTTTTGACCTAAACATTCCAGGGGACGAGAACTGAGCGCGCGCCACAACTCTAGTGCAGACCATTGCCCGGTAGCAACAAAGGCTTGCCACAGCAGGGGTAGGGCTAGTTCAAGACCGATCGCACCGGCGGGCGCTTCGCCAAAAGAAACCGTTTTTTCTTCGTAGGTGTAGGGGCTGTGATCCACCGCGATCGCATCGATCACTCCGTCTTTGACGGCTTGTGCGATCGCAGCGCGATCGACACTATTTCCCAAAGGTGGATCGAGCCGAAGTTGGGGATCATATCTGGCGAGGGCATCTGTATCTAGCAGGAGATGCATCCAGGTTGTGCTAGCCGTGATCGGCACAGCGCGCGCCTTTGCAAGCCGGATCAATTCCACACTACGAGCCGTGGAGATTCGCATCAGATGAACGGGCGTCCCGATTTCTGCTACACATTCCAACAGGGCAGCGAGGGGGGCGGTTTCTGCGATCGCTGGAACACCCGACAAGCCGAAGCGCAAAGCGTTGACCCCTTCACGGGCAACCCCCATTCCGGCTAATTCTGGTTCCCATGCCCACAGGGCAATTGGCTTCTGGAGGGGCTGACAGTATTCTAGAAGCCGTCGCAGAAGACTGAAGTTGGTAATGGGCTTGCCGTCGCTAAATCCTGTGATCCCAGCGTTGGCAAGGTCGCGCAACTCGGTCATGTGCTGAGCTTGGGTATCAACCGTGAGCGCTGCCCAGCAGCTAAGGTGAGGAGCAGAGCCAACTTTGCTGGCGATCCAGGCAACGGTGGTTGGATTATCGATCGCAGGGTGAGTATCGGGGAGGAGATTGATCCGGGTGAAGCCGCCCGCGATCGCAGCTTGCATCAACGAGTCGAGCGTTTCGCGTTCTTCAAATCCTGGCTCTCCGCTATGGCTGTAGAGATCGACTAGACCGGGCGCTAAAACTAATCCTTGGCACGAGCGAACCTGAGCCTCGGCGGGAACCTCGGAAAGATGAGGTGCAATGGCGCGAATCACACCATCCTCGATTAAGACATCCGCAATCTGATCGGTGTTTGCCACCGGGTCGAGCAGCCGAACTTGCTGGAGAAGAGACAACATAAACCTAACGATACAAAACGCGCCAGAAACTCAGCCCTAGACCCCAACCTAGACTCCTACAATGACGGTTACTACAGCGCTCCGGCAGCCGTCTTATCCAAAACACTGCCCAGGTGGGTCGTAATATTCATGCTCATCAGCATCGGTGCGCTGGTTTCTCCAGTTGGGTAGTCGATGACGCTGACGGCTCCGTTGCCCTGCTTAAAGTTCCAAAACGATTCGGCTCCGAGTCCTGAGACGTGGCACAGAATGGCTTTGTTGATGGCATCGTGAGCCACGACCATCACCGTGCAGGGTTGCCCCGAATAAGCTTGAACGATCGCATTCCACCCTGCGATCGCACGCTCCCAAACCTGCTGCAAGTTTTCGCCTTCTGGCATTTGCACCGTTTCAGGATGAAGCTGCCACTGATGAAGCAGCCCCGGATAGCTCTGCTCAATTTCGGCTTCAAACTTGCCTTCCCACAACCCATGGCTAATTTCGCGTAGATCCTCTCGTAGGGCTAACGGCACGCCAGGATGATGCTTGAGAATAATCTCTGCGGTTTCTCTGGGGCGAGACATAGAGCTAGTTACCGCATAGTCGATGGGGACAGACTTGAGAAATTCCCCGGCTTGCTCGGCTTGGTGGCGTCCGTTGTCATTGAGCGGCACATCAATTTGTCCCTGAAAACGCCCTTGGCGATTCCACTCCGTTTCGCCATGACGCACCAAAAGCAGCCTCGGACCTTGGTGTTTTGGTCTGAGATTGGGGAGCGCCTCCCCTAGATGAGAGGTCATATTGAGCGATTCGATCTGAACAGGTTGCCCCAACTCGCCCGCAAAATTGAGGATGCTGATACCACAATTTGAAATTTGGAAGCGGTGATAATGCTCAGGTTGCAGCGAAATGGCGCTGTAAATCAACGAGCGATTAATGCCGCTATGGGCAACGACTAAAATCGATTGTCCGGCATGGTCAGAGAGCAAGGTTTGCCAAAATCGCCGGGCTTGCTCAAAGAGAGCCGCGATCGGAAAGAATTCGGTGCCATCCGGGAGCGTCATTTTCAGCTTGTGGGGCTGATCTTTCCAATCTTGAAACTCGTCCGGATACTTCGCTTCGACCTCTGTAAACGGCAAGCCTTCCCACAAAGGTAAGCTAATCTCTTTCAAGTCATCGGTGGTTTGCAGGGGAGGCGGAGTGGTTAAGCCTGACAGAATAATTTCTGCGGTTCGTTTTGCCCGTTGCAGGGGGCTGCTATACACGGCATCAAACGTTAATTCTTGGAGGGCGGTTGCAACCTGAGTTGCCATAGCTTCGCCCTTGTCGGTGAGGGATGATAAGTCACAATGCCCCTGAACTCGGCGTTCTGCGTTGTAGCTGCTCTCTCCGTGGCGCACCAAAATAACGCGAGTACTCAAACGGGTTCCTCCCTGTTTTTCTAGATTGGGGCAAAAGTCAGAATGATTCTACCGTGATTTGGATGTGTGTAGATCTGTGGGAGTCGAGCCTGCTGTTCTCTAGAAGGTTTTAGGAACGAGTTTAGAGCGATTGAGAAGCGCTTCTCCGAAGATTCAGCAAATTCAGAGATCGCGGATGCCTGCAAACCATTCATAATCCAATAGAGCCGTTCAGATTGAGCTTTTATATACCAATGCTTTGCATAGAGATGCGATCGCACAAGCTTCTCGATTCTAGACAGTGACAACCTTTGTTTGAGCCTGAGAACTAGACCCAGGCTTAGTTTTGACACGGATTTCTACATCACTGCCGCCAAGTGTATTGAGAAATCGGAACAATCGCCCTTGCTGTCAAAGCGAATCATACTTAAGAGCCGCTACTGTTGTCCTTCACTCTTATTCATCCCGTGCTAACGTAAATGCTCAGAGACATGTAGGCACAGGTAGATCCATGACAGCTAAGCGAATCTTTCTAGGGCTTTTGACCCTGGTTGCGGCAGCTTCCGTATTCCTCAGTTTGTTTGAAAGCTGGAATCAGCCGCAATTTCAAAGCCGCTTAACGCTCTACGAGACGGATCTATTGCTACAAGCGTCGGAATGGCAGGGCGCACAGCAACTCAATGGGTCTGGGGAAAAACCGGTGCAAACCGCACTAGAGGCTTACCAAAAAACACGCAAATCAACGGAAGGCGCGATCGCAACTCTGCACTCTCGCATAGACGACCCCAGCAGCCCGATGGCGACGGCGCAATTGCGACAGCAGCAGTCGTTGCTCAATGAGCTAGATGTGCGAATCGGGGTGCTGCAAGCCCAAGAAAATCAAGTAGCGGCTGCGATCGCAACGTGGTCACAGCTTAAGAGCGTGCCATCTGCGATTGATCCTGTGCCAGAACCCCCGCGAACGGTGCGCTCAACGTTGAATCAACGTCCGGTCTCAACTTCTATTCAAAACACAGCGTCGGTTCTGAGCGACCTGTGGAGCAAGCCTGCAAAAATTTCGCCCAAAGCCGAACCGATTCTCAAACAAAACCTCAACGGGTGGTTTCGCTACCAGGGACTCGCAAAACTTTACGACCTCCAGCAGCGCTCCGAGGATCTCGCTCAACTGCGGACGGTGCAGCAACAATCCGCACAACAGGCATTTCTAAAGTGGGCAGGGGCAAATGCCGTTCCGGCGATCGCGATAGTGATCGGCATCGGTGTGCTGATTTTTCTGATTGCTCAACGCGCTATTAGAGGAAAACAAGCCCTGCTTGCCGGAACGGATGCTGTGACGTGGGCAGTTCCGTGGGATTGGGAAATTATCTGGCAAGTGTTGATTGTGGGCTTCTTTTTTGTCGGACAAGTTCTGATTGGCGCGCTGCTGTTGCCGATTGGCTTGGGCATTGCTCAATCCGTCTTTCATATAGAGTCGGCTGCCTTTTCTGTGCGCGAAAAATCGCTGTTGTCGCTCTCGACGTACGTGCTGCTGGCGGCGGGGGGCTTGGGCGTTTTGTATGGGTCGATCCGATCGTTCCTTCCGTTGCCAGAAGGCTGGTTCCGCTTTAGTTTGCGGGGCAACTGGTTTTGGTGGGGATTGGGCGGCTATGCGGCAGCGTATCCGCTCGTGGTGGCGGTGTCGTGGGTCAACAGCTTGATCTGGCAAGGGCGGGGCGGCAGCAATCCAATTTTGTCGGTGGCGCTAGAGGGTCGCGATCCGATCGCGCTGATGATTTTTTTGGCAACCGCCGCGATCGCGGCTCCGTTGTTTGAGGAAACCTTTTTTCGAGGCTTTCTGCTCTCGTCTCTCACTAAATATTTTTCAACGTGGCAATCGATTCTGCTCAGTAGTTTAATCTTTGCTGTGGTGCATCTCAGTCTCTCAGAAGTGTTGCCGCTGATGACGTTGGGCATTATTCTGGGGTTTGTCTACACCCGGACTCAAAATTTGATGGCATCGATTTTGTTACATGCGCTGTGGAATAGCGGCACACTAGTGACGCTGTTTTTACTCGGCGGAAGTGGCGCTTAAGCGAATGCTGAAATTTCAGAGATCAACGTTATTTTTTTGGTGTGTCATTCTCGGCATGGCTGGCTTTAATGGGTTGTCTGAGTTGAACGTGAATACTGTGTTGAGCACAGAACTGTTGCTGATCATTGCGGCAGGGGGGGTAGTTTCGACTTGGGTTGAGGTTTGCCGCCGATCAAAGCCGTCAGATTAGGTCTTGTTTATTACCCAAGCTGATTAAGCAGCACGGTTCTCTGCTCTAGGAAACCTTTTTCAAGATCAGGTCTAATAGGCTCAAAGCCTGATTTAGATCCGTTCGTAATGTTTTGAGATCACTCTCGATTGCTGCCAATCGCGCATCAACAGCCGCCTCATCTTGATGGGAAGGTGGAGTTGCCGTTGGCTCGTTGAGCTTCTCAACCAGAGACGCCCAACTGTTTGCCTTCGTAGCAAAATGCGCCTTTGCCTGATTTAACGTTCCAAACCGATGCTTGAGTTGCTCAATCGTCAACACGTTGATCCCTTTCGCTGGAGGGTGTTGCTCAAAATCCTCCTCCACCATTTCAACGACTTCATTGATCAGCCGATCGTGATTTTCTGAAATCTGAGCGGCTGCCCCTAAAATGCGAGACGTTGCTTTGATTTGCAACGCTGTTTCCTGCTTTAATCGATCGGCGATATTGCGAATGCGATCGCCAGCCATTCTTCTACTCACCACTTTGACGATCGAAGAATCATTGCTCATCCATCCCTCTTACTCTGCAAGAATTTCCTTGACCATCTGCCATATACGCTGGAGTTTCTGAACGACACCTATCGGATTTGTCGTAGAATCCTCATCGACCGAATCAACAAGCTGCTGAATGCGATCCATCCGATCCGCCAAAACGTACAAATTATCGACTGCCTCCTCTTTTCGATCTAGAGAATCTCGGAGCAAAACAGTCATCTCTAAAATCTCTTGCTTCAACTGTTGATTTTCCCGCTTGCGTCGCGTTTCCCAGCCCTTGATGCCAGCTTTAGAGCGCCGTTCAACCTTAAGTTGATCTTGAGACTCGGTATACAACGTCAAGTAGCGATCGCGCTGAGTTTCAACTTCCTTAAATGTAATGGACAACTCATCGCCTCGTGCCTTCTCGGTTTCATACAGCGTCAGGTAAGACTGCGCTTGTGTTTGGGTGTCTTGATACAGCGTCAAGTAGGATGTGGCTTGCGTCTGAGCTTCTTCAAACTGCATCAGATATGACCTTGACTGAGTTTGCTCCTCTTGATAGAGCGTCAGGGCTGTTTGATATTTCTGTTGTTCTTCTAAATACAGATGGTGCGTCTGTTCTGCTTGCTGTTCTTTTTCCTGGGCAACTTTTTGCCAGTTGTCTCGCTCGACCTGTGCTTCGTTTCGCTGTGCGCGTACCGTCGCTAGAACTTGCCTATCCGCGTGGGGAGAAGCAGGTTCTGATTGCCGGGAACGAGGGTGATTCATGGCATTGTCGTCAGATTCATTTCTTCGATCCCCTCTTCGCATAGACGACATACGTTGTACCCCGAACGGTAGTAGTTTTACTTAGTCTAATTCTGCTCTTACACAGTCTAGAAGACTGACTGGTGAACTCGGCTGAAGTTCCTCTGTCAACTCATGATTCGCATCATTCAAGCCATAAGTATAAAGTTTCAAAAATGCTAAGCAAACGTTTCAACTTTTACCGATTTTACGATTTACACTGAACGATCGCGATCTAGAAAAGTTAGCGATCGCACGTTAATTTGGCAAAACATCATCTACGCTCAAGATAGACGCTTGTGTGGAGCCTGATATTTTGCCTGAGAACCTCTTGTCGATCGCAACCGAGGAGACCTCCAAACCCGAAACCATCACCCTAGATGTGACCGGAATGAAATGTGCAGGATGCGTGAGCGCGGTTGAACAGCAATTGACGCAATATCCTGGTGTGCTGAGCGCAACCGTCAATTTAGTTACAGAACTGGCGACGGTTGCCTGTGAACCGAGTGTCGATCCGGCTAGTCTTGCGGAGAGGTTGACAGAATCTGGATTTCCGAGCCAGCCAAGATCGTCAGCAGGTCAGCCAGAATTTGTGGACTTAGCTGAGCGGCGATCCCAGGAGCATCAGCAGCAAAATCAACGGCTGGCGATCGCGATTCTGCTGCTCGTCCTCTCCACCATCGGGCATCTCAATCAGTTCACTGGAGTGGTCATTCCGGGACTGAGCAATATTTGGTTTCACTGCGGCTTAGCGGCGGCAGCCCTCCTGTTCCCCGGACGGTCGATGGTGGTAGACGGTTGGCGAGGATTGCGCCGCAACGCGCCCAACATGAATACGCTGGTGAGCCTGGGCACGATCAGCGCCTTTGCCGCCAGCTTAGTCGCGCTACTATTCCCCCAATTGGGATGGGAGTGCTTTTTTGATGAACCCGTGATGCTCGTTGGCTTCATTTTGTTGGGACGAACCCTAGAACAACGGGCACGAGGGCGCGCCGCATCTGCCCTGCACGCTTTGTTTGCGTTGCAGCCTCAATCGGCAAGACGAATTGAGCAAGGAGCCGGAGCTACCCAAGCCCCGATCGATGTTCCGATCGCAGAGGTGCGGCTGGGAGAATGGCTCCAAGTGTTGCCTGGGGAGAAAATACCCGTTGATGGCGAAGTGGTGGCAGGGCAGACCACGGTGGACGAATCGATGCTCACGGGGGAACCGCTTCCCGTTCAAAAGCAGCCTGGAGACGATGTGGCAGCCGGAACCCTAAATCAGTCGGGTGCGATCGCGCTGCGGGTCACCCGGATCGGACAAGACACCACCCTCGCCCAGATCATCGGCTTGGTAGAAGCGGCACAAGCCCGTAAAGCCCCGATTCAAACCCTTGCCGATACGGTCGCAGGCTACTTTACCTACGGCGTCATGGCGATCGCCACCCTGACGTTCTGCTTTTGGTTTTTGATCGGCACTCATGTCTGGGCAGAGGTGGTGATGCAGTCCAACTATGCCTTATTGGGCGCAGAACACGCCATGATGCATAGCGCCGAGCCACACTCATCGTCCCAACTTCTGAGCTTAAAACTCGCGATCGCGGTGCTGGTGATTGCCTGTCCCTGTGCTCTTGGGCTTGCCACTCCCACCGCCATTCTCGTTGGCTCAGGCATCGGAGCCGAGCGGGGCTTGCTGATTCGCGGGGGAGATGTTTTAGAGCAAGTTCATCACCTCGATACGATTGTCTTTGACAAGACCGGCACCTTAACCGCCGGGCAACCCATCGTGACCGACTCGTTGGTGGTTCAAACCGGTGTTCCCTTGCTCCAGCTTGCAGCCTCGGTGGAAAGGGGCACACGTCACCCATTGGCGCAAGCCATCACCCAAGCCGCCCGTCAGCAAGCAGTACCGGAACTGGCGGCTCAAGATTTTTATACCGAAGCCGGGTTTGGCGTCTCTGCCAACGTGTTGTGGGAAGGCACCTATCAGCCCGTGCTGTTGGGGACTGCGGCTTGGCTGGAGCAGCATCAGGTGAAGATAGAGCAGACCGTTCATGCTCAAGCGGCGGATTTGGCGGCTCAAGGAAAAACGGTGGTCTACGTGGCGCTGGCGTCATCGCTGGTGGGTCTGCTGGCGGTGACAGACGTGCTGAGAGCAGATGCCAAAGCCACCGTCGCTACGCTGAAAGGCATGGGGCTTCGGGTCGTCTTGCTGACGGGTGATCGCCACGCCACCGCCCATGCGATCGCGGCAGAAGTGGGCATTGACTCGGTGCTAGCAGAGGTTTTGCCCCAGGGCAAAGCGGCTAAAATTGCCCAACTGCAAGCCCAGGGGCAGTGTGTTGCCATGGTTGGGGACGGCATCAACGATGCGCCTGCCCTGGCTCAAGCGGATATCGGCATCGCGCTAAAATCTGGAACTGAGGTGGCAATCGAGACGGCTGGAATTGTTTTGATGCGCGATCGCTTATCTGATGTGGTGGAATCGATTCGCCTCAGCCGTGCGACGTTTCGTAAAATTCGCCAGAACTTATTTTGGGCATTTGCCTATAATTTGCTAGGCATCCCGATCGCAGCAGGTGTGCTTCTTCCCTCCCTGGGGCTTTTGCTCAGTCCTGCCGCCGCAGGTGCTTTAATGGCATTTAGCTCCGTTAGTGTAGTCAGCAATTCTCTGTTGCTCAGACACTCTTTTTCTTCCTCCCAAGGCTAACCCTTGGCATACGCCATTGACAGCGGTTGACAAGGGTTGATCAATCCCAACAGATGCGCGCCAACAGATGTGCACCAACTTCTGAAACTTAGAAAGTTAGATCAACAAAAATCTACTGTTAACAAGCTTAACAATGGACGTGCGCCAACCTCTGAAACTCTGTTAGGATGCATTCGGTCATGCAGGAGAAGAAGTGTCTTGATAAGGTTTCTTGGAAAAGTACCGAATCCTTCAACTTGTAATCGGGTATTTTACTTAGGTAGGTTGCAGATTCTCCTTGCCGTCACTCATCACCCCTAATTGAGTTTCAATGCCCTCAGAACCCCATCAAAATCATCTTTTAATCATCGAAGACGATAAAGGACGCCGAGAGTTTGTCTTAGACGCCCCGGTGTATTCGATTGGGCGAGATCCAAAGTGCGACATTCGATTGGTGTCACAGTTTGTGTCTCGTCGTCATGCCACGTTATTGCAATTGCCCAACGAAAATGGTACTTACTATTACCGAATCGTAGACGGCAACCTCAAAGGCAAACCCAGTGCAAATGGGCTATTAATCAATGGTCGCAAGCTTCAGCAATATGACCTGCGAAATGAAGATGAAGTGGTGTTTGGACCACAAGTCCGAGCGATTTACTATCTGCTAAAGCGGGATGCGGTGCTGACGGTTCCCCCCGATGAGTTTGACATCACCCTGATTAGCCCCAATATGGTGGGTGATCCAGAGGATTGAGGGCTTGAATCTGGGCAAGTCCTGTTGATGTGGGCAATAACGCCAACGATCCGATACATTACTCTGGAGTAGCGGGTGGCAACGCTCCAAGGGTTTCAAATTGCAAAGTTTAGACTGCCTCACCACCTAGCGATCGCACTTGACGGTCAATCAATCCAATCATCTCATCAGATCAAACCAGAGGGTCATCGTTGCCAACCCCTGGATGATTAAGAAAAGCATCCTGACGGTTGAAGCGCTACCAACTTACCGCACCGTTTCAATGAGCCGCCAATTTTTATCTTCGCTAATTGCCTTTGTGATAACGTCAAACACCTGATAGCAGTGATTATCGGTCTGAAGCGGTAACTCTTCGTTTTTGCTGACTAAATTAACTTTTACTTCTTCGCCAGTTGCGGTTGTGCGATCGACGAGCACTTCAACCGTGACCAGCTTAGGAAAAGGCACCTTCCCAGGAATCTCTTTTGCCATAATGTAATCGGCATTGAAATAGATGACGTTGAGATTGCACGACTGGAGGGTCTCGTTGATTAACGGGATGAGGTTTTCTAGTGAAGCGCCAAGCGTGAAGAGACAAGTATAACGAGCCATAGCTAATCCCAAGCGTGCAATAACGGAATCTTCATCATACGTGTCTATAGACACTCTGCGAAGAGAATAAGGACAGTTGCGGTGAGCGATCAGCACAAATCCTACGACCTTTATACCGAATTCCTAATTATGTGGGATATTTTCTTGAAGGTTTGTTGAGCATTTCCCATGACCGGAAAACTGATTGTTTTTGAAGGGACTGAAGGCTGTGGTAAGACTACGCAGTTGGCGCGATCGCGGCAGTGGCTTTCAAATAGTCGATGGCTGCCAGCGCTGCAAAAGCGAGGGGTGATCAAAGATTTAATTCTCACTCGCGAACCAGGTGGCACAACCCTCGGAACGACCATTCGGCAATTGTTGCTAAATCCTGCGTCTGAAGCGATTCACGATCGGGCGGAATTGTTACTGTATGCTGCCGATCGCGCTCAGCATGTTGAGGGATTCTTGCGACCTCATTTAGCAGCAAATGATTTGATTTTGTGCGATCGCTACACCGATTCAACGATTGCCTACCAAGGCTACGGTCGAGGATTGGATTTCACCCTGATTGGGCATCTAAACCAAATTGCTACGCAGGGATTGCAAAGCGATCTGACCCTTTGGCTTGATCTAGACGTAGAGACAGGCTTGGCGAGAATGCAGCAACGGGGAAAAGGCGATTCCCAAGGAAGCTCACCTATCGGCGATTCCCAAGGAAGCTCACCTATCGGCGATTCCCAAGGAAGCTCACCTATCGGCGATCGCATTGAGCAAGCGGATGTTGACTTCCATCGACGGGTGCGGCACGGATTTGCTCACCTCGCCCAAACAGAGCCTCAGCGCTTTGTCCGAGTTGATGCGAGCGGCAGCGAACTACAGGTGGCTGAACGGATTGAAATCGTTCTAAGCGAGTCTTTGAGCCAATGGTTTAACCTTGCTAGTTATGAAGTTTGACCCATAGCGCTACACTGAAATACGCTTCATGCCCTTATGCCTCTATGTTTGTCTTTGCGCCCCTGATCGGACAACCCCAAGCCGTCGAGCTATTGATGCAAGCGATCGCCCGCGATCGCGTTGCGCCTGCCTACCTGTTTGCCGGGTCTCCGGGCATTGGGAAACGCCTCGCGGCGGAGTGTTTCCTTACCCTGCTGCTCTCTCAGTCTCCGCGCCTTGCGATCGCGCCATCTCTCCCTCACCGCATTGCGAGCCGCAACCATCCAGATTTGCTCTGGGTCGAGCCGATCTATGTTCATCAGGGCAAGCGGTTCTCTGCGAGCGAGGCAGACGCCGCCGGTCTCAAGCGCAAAACGCCGCCCATGGTGCGCTTAGAGCAGATTCGAGAGATTACTCAGTTTCTCGGTCGTCCTCCGATGGAAGCACCGCGATCGGTGGTTGTGATCGAGGCTGCCGAAACCATGCCCGAAGCAGCCGCCAATGCCCTGCTCAAGACCTTGGAAGAACCGGGAAAAGCAACAATTATTCTGCTGGCTCCTCAAGGGGAAGCGCTGCTGCCAACCTTGGTGTCTCGCTGCCAGCGCATCCCGTTTTACCGGCTAGATGGCGTGGCAATGATGCAGGTGCTCCGGCAGGTGGGGCAAGCCGAAATTTTATCTCAGCCGCAGATTTTGGCACTGGCTCAGGGCAGTCCAGGAGCCGCGATCGCGCATTGGCATCAACTCCAAACGATTCCGGCGGCGGTGCTAGAGTCGGCAAAGACATTACCCTCTTCGCTACGAGGAGCATTGGAACTAGCGCGGACGATCGCCAAGACCCTAGACAGCGACGCGCAACTGTGGCTAGTCGATTATCTTCAGCAGGTGTATTGGTCGCAGACGGGCAGTGCAACCGCGCTCCAGTTGCTCGAAGATACGAGAAAATATTTGCTGGCGTACGTCCAGCCGCAGCTTGTGTGGGAAGTTACGCTAGTGTCGATGATGGGTTAATCAATAGTGTCAATGATGAGCTAATTAATGGATGAGCTAGTTAATCAATGATGAGCTAACCCGATCGCTTCGCTGATCGACGTCATGCCCTGCTGGTCTAACTTCTGCAATAGCCCTTGAAGAATGCGACGCACCATGCCTGGCCCTTCATAGATCCAGCCTGTGTAGACTTGAACCAGCGTTGCCCCTGCGGCAATTTTTTCCCAAGCATCCTCTGGGGTAAACACTCCTCCCACTCCAATGATGGGCAGCGTTCCCTTGGTGTGTTGGTAGACGAAATGAATCACCTCGGTGGATCGCGTTCTTAGGGGCGCACCGCTAATGCCGCCTGCTTCTTCGGTGACGGGCTTGCCTGTGGCTGCGATCGCACGGGTTTTTAGCCCATCTCGGCGAATGGTGGTGTTGGTGGCGATGATGCCTGAGAGATGATAGCGCTGAGCCAACGTCACGACGGCAGCAATGTCGTCCCACTCTAAGTCGGGTGCAATTTTGATCAAAAGCGGTTTTCCAGCGCTATTTTCTTGCTGCAAGGCAGCCAAAATCGGTTCTAGCTGATCGGTGGCTTGCAGCGATCGCAGCCCCGGTGTGTTCGGAGAACTGACATTCACAACAAAATAATCGCCCAGGTCTTTTAGCTGCCGAAAACTCCCGCTATAGTCGGCTGCCGCGTCTTCTAACGGCGTCATCTTTGACTTGCCTAAATTGATCCCGATGGGAAATGCGCTGGTGCGGAGGGTCAATCGTTCTGCTAGGGCTGCTGCCCCTTGGTTATTAAAGCCCATGCGATTTAGCGCCGCGCGATCGACAGGCAGGCGAAACAGCCGAGGTTGAGGGTTTCCGGGTTGAGCATGGAGCGTAACGGTGCCCACTTCGGCAAAGCCAAACCCAAAGTGAGACCACACATTGGCAGCAATGCCATCTTTATCAAACCCTGCCGCCAAACCGATGGGATTGGCAAACGACCGCCCCCAGAGCGTTTGCCCCAGGCGAGCATGGCTAAACCCGTAGAGCCGATCCAAGCGCGATCGCAGCCACCGCTTGGCAACGGCAGGGTCTTGATCGAGCCAACTGAGCGATCGCAGCGTCTGCTGAGCCAACCATTCGGGATCAGCGTGGATTGCCGAAAACAAAACTGGACGCACCACGGCTTGATATAAATCCACCAACGCACCCTCCCTCGATTGCACCCGCGGCAACCCCAACACAACCGTCGGAATTCACCATAGCGCATCTACTACCCTTCCAGGGCACTCTAAGCAAGGAGTACGAACGTTTTCGTCTCTTGAGCGCTTCCTGTGCGAAGCATCCACCGCCACCGCTAATCTAAGCCGCCGGATTCCATGAGCCAAACCAAAGAGCCAACCTCTTATGATCAGCACCTTGTCAGCCTGGGGCGCGTCCTCCAAACCTTGCGGGAAGGAACAAGCATTGACGCGCTTGTAGAGGCAGTATTGACCTATCTCAAGGCTGATTTTGGCTCTGATCTAATCTGGATCGGACTCTACGATCGCGCCGCTCATCGGCTCTCTGGCAAAGGCGGAACCACGCCTTTAGGCAACGATGCTGCCGTGCTCAAGCAGCGCTTTACCTTGACTTCAGGCGATGTGCTAGAGCAAATTGTGATTCAGCAGCGCCCGCTCAGCTTTCCTGATCTGCGTGAAGAAGTCCGAGCTAATGAATGGGGCAAATTCGCACAGCGGTGGGGCATCCAAGGCACGATGATCTTTCCAATTTCCTATCAAGAATGCTGCTTTGGAGCAGCAATTTTGGGATCGCGGCTGTGGGGAAATTTTCCAAAAACAGAAGAGAAGGCGTTGCTGTCTATGGTGTTGGGCAGTTTGGCGGCAGCGTTGGAACGGGTTGAAACCGAACAACGACGCCAGCAGATCAAACAGTTGGATGAGCCACTGCTGCGCTTGCTGGCTCACCTGCGATCGCTGCCCAATTTGGGTCAACGGCTCGATATTGTCGTAGACGAAGCCCATCAGTTTATTCAGCCCACTCGCACGAGTATCTATTGGTTTGAGCGCCAGCGTCGCTATTTTTGGCGGCGAGTCACCCATCAAAAATCTCCGACTCGGGGTCTGCCCAGTGCCGAGCCAGCGCTTACCGAAAATCAGCCGGTCTCAGGGATGACGGTGCAAGAAATGAGCAGTTTCTACCAGGCACTGATGGCAGATCAGGTCGTGTCGATCGGCGAAGCGATGAGTTCGCTTAGATCCGATGTCACCAGCCGGGTGATGCAAAACATCAAAGCGCGATCGCTGCTAGCGGCTCCGATTCTTTACCGCAACGAACTGTTAGGATTCCTTGCCGCCGAAGGCAGCGATGCCAGGGTTTGGCAAGAAGGGGAAAAAAAATTCATTCGAGGAGCCGCCCAACTCATAGCCTTGGTGGCACCGCTCGAAGACATGGAAACCATGATCGAGCAAACCAAACTCGACCAAGCGTTAACGGCAGAAATTGCCCATTCGATCTACGACACCAGCGATTGGAAAGTCACCCTGAAAAATGCGGCAGAACTGCTGGGCAAACGGCTCCGCACCGATCGCTTTCTCGCCCTGCTCTACAACCCAGAACAGGGTCACTTTGAGGTGTGCTATCAAAGCCATCCCAAGAACCGACGGGCACTTGGCACCCGTTTAGGAACGCTCAGCCCGATCGACTGGGACATGCTAGAGCGTCACCAGGGCGCGATCGCCATTGAAAACATCGAAGAAGATTTGCGCCTCGCGGCCTGGCGGGAGACCCTGTTAGAACTAGATGTGCGATCGCTGCTTCTGTGCAATACGGCGCTTGGGCAGTCGGTCGAAGGGTTACTGATTGTGGCTCACGAAACGCCCCGTGCCTGGAGCCAACCCGAAGGCGAATTGACCCAAGCCGTTGCCCGGCAGATTGGGTTAATCTTGCGACAATGGCAACTCCAGCAGCAGCACGAACAGCAGCAGAAAATTTATCAAACGATTCAATGGGGGCTAGCCTCGATGCAGCAAACCCAGCAGTTAGACCTGTTAGAACGCTCGGCGCTGCAATACATTGCTCAAGTGCTGCAAGCACCCGTGGCGGCTTTGGTCTCGTGGTTTCCGGGCAAACGGGCTGGGCGGCTGATGCAATCGATCGAGAGCGATCGGCGGTTTAGCTGCAATCCGGTGTTGAAGGTATCTCTGGAAACCGATGTTTTGATGCACCGCGCCCTTGCCCACGATGGCATTGTGCCGCTCTCGATCGATGACATTCCGCCCGAAACACGGCAATGGCTCAACGCGCCAGAGGCAGGACAACTGCTGATGATGGCACTGCGGACAGCCGCCGAGCACGAGCCATCGGCAGTGCTGATCGTGGTGGATACGTTGGATCGTCAGTGGATCGACCGTCAAATCGCGGCGTTGACGATTCTTGTGAGCCAGTTTGCCTGGTCGCGGCGCTATCTTATGGTGTCTGAAAGCTTGAAAGCCCAGCGCGATCGCTTGGAGCGCTTGAGTTGGTATAAACACCGCCGCCTAGAAGATATGTACCGAGCCGTCAAATCGGGGGTGACCCGGCTTGGCGAGATGCCAAGCTCTGCTCCAGAGCCACTCATGGCAACTCGTCAGCAGCAGATCTTACGCCAGATCGACGATGCGATCGCGCCGATCAACGCCGTGATTCGAGATGAACAGTGGCAACTGACCCACCGCACCGACACCGTGCCGTTGATCAGTCTGCTGCGTCGTGCTCTAGATCGGGTGGATCATTTGATCAAACAGCGCCAACTCTGGTCGCAGGTGCACAACGATACCAACCCCATGGTTACCGGAGACATCGCCAAGATCGAACTGGTGCTGTATGAATTGCTGCTGCTTGCCTGCCAGCGATCGCACCCCGGCGGACGCATCGATATTTGGTGCCGCCCCCTCGATGCGCGCTGGATCGAGGTTTCCATTACCGACGATGGCACGGTTGAGCCACGGTTGATCGATGACTTAGAACGGGGCAGAGCCGTTGATTTGCTCGCACCGTCTCTGATTGACAAAGCACCAGGGCTGCATCTTGCCATTTGTCAGTCGTTAATGAAGCAACTAGGCGGAGAGTTTAACCTCTACAAACTAGAAGACGGACGACTCATGAGCCGATTGGTTTTGCCGATCGGCTAATCATCAGAATCCTAAATTTTCGGTCTCACTTTGCGAGTCTGTAGATACAATAAGGGGCGTCTAAGACAGCGATTTGGCTGTCGCCGTATACGTACTGATAATGCAACGTTAGGGTGTATTCAGTCTCACTGCTCTAGGAATGCTGGTAACGCTTATGTCTGTTGCGCTGAATCCATCTCGACGCAAACGCCCTGCTTCACCCCGTCACGTCTCTCCCCGTTCTTCAGACCCTCGGCGCGTCTCTCTCTTTAGCCCTGATCGTCAGGTGCAGCGTTTACCGGCGCAAGCGTCGGTTCCAGCGTGGGTGCGATCGCTGCTGTGGGTGCAGCAAGCGTCGGTGGTTGCCACGTTTGGGCTGGCTGGGTCGGTGTTGGCAGTCTATGGCTGGACGGTTTATTCTCAGCAAGTGTGGGGCAAAGAATATCAGCAGCTTGAGACCCTGCGACGCCATGAGCGGCAACTCACCACCAATAAAGAAATGCTGAAAGATCAAATCGCTAAACAGGGCAATCGTCCGGGTTCGACCTTGGTGCCGCAAAGTCCGGATCGGCTGATTTTTCTAAGACCTGCTCCGAGCCGGGGAGACGCTCCGACCCCGCTTACCCCTCCTCAAGCTTCACCGATCGCACCGCTAGGGTATTAACCGAATCAGGGCCAAACAAGGAGCCTAAAGCAATGGTGAAGCGGAGTAAACCCACAAATCATTTACGCCCAACTCAGATGCGTCTGCCAGCCTCGCAGCGTGGCTCAAAGCCTGTTTCGGCAACATTGGCAACCCTGCTGTCTGATCTGCGATCGCGCTCTTCTCGCTTGGCAACTAACAGTTTGGGGCTAAATCGTCCGGGCAATGCTGGGATGAGGCGGCTGCTAGAGCGCCTTCGGACGGCGCACGCCAAACCGAGCGCCCGGCGGCTGGTGATGGTATGGGCGGTATTGCTCGGTGCAATGGTGCTGCTGGTGCTCAATTTGGTGCGGCTTCAGGTCATTCAGGCTCCAGATTTGCTAAAACAAGCGCGATCGCAGCAAACCATTTTTTTACGCCCGTTTATTCCCCGTCGCCCCATTGTCGATCGCATAGGCAACGTGCTAGCCATCGATCAGCCGGTTTACACCCTCTATGCTCATCCAGTGTCGTTTAAAGAACCTAAAACAACGGTGGCTGAAAAGCTAGCTCCGATTTTGGGTAAGTCTGCCGGAGAGCTTTTACGCAAACTCGATACCGCAGAGAGCGGCATTCGGCTAGAAGTGGCGCTCTCTGAGAATACGGCGGATCGGCTGCTAAATTTACAGATTGATGGGATAGATCTAGCACAACAGCAGCAACGCCTGTATCCACAGCAGCATCTCACGGCTGATGTGGTGGGTTATGTAGATGTAGATCAGCAAGGTCAGGCTGGCATTGAACACAGTCACAAAAATTTATTGCAGCGCTCGATTAAATCAGTTCGCCTGAGCCGGACGGGGCTGGGATCGATGATGCCCGATCGGATTCCCGGTGGATTTTTGCATATTGACAATCTGCATTTGCAGTTGACCGTTGATAGCCGAGTCCAACGCACTGCCCAGAGCGCGCTTCAGCAGCAGGTGAAAAAATATGGCGCTAAACGGGGTGTCGTTCTGGTGATGGATGTCGCCGATGGCGCGCTGCGATCGCTGGTTTCTGAGCCGTCTTACGACCCCAACGAATATTACAAAGCCAATGTCGAGCGGTTCAAAAACTGGGCAATGACGGATTTATATGAACCGGGATCAACATTTAAACCGCTTAATGTTGCGATCGCCCTCGAAACAAAAGCCATTCGACCAGATCAGATTTTTAATGACGAAGGCTCTATTTATGTTGACCAGTGGCCAATCCAAAATTTTGACTACTCCACCGCCGGAGCACGGGGCGCAACTAGCGTCACGCAGATTCTAGAGCGCTCTAGCAACGTCGGCATGGTGCACATCATGCAACAAATGCAGCGCGATAACTACTACAACTGGCTGCAAAAAATTGGACTTGGACAACCCACCGGCATTGATCTGCCGTTTGAAATTGCGGGACAGCTTAAAGACCGCAAGACGTTCACCGAATCGGCGATCGATGCAGCAACAAGTGCCTTCGGACAAGGATTTTCGCTAACGCCCATTCAACTGGTGCAACTGCACGGCATTTTGGCAAGCGGGGGCAAGTTGCTGACGCCCCATGTGGTGCAAGGCTTGTACGACGAAGCCGGGCACCCCTACTGGCAACCTGTGCGGCAGACCCAGCCCCAGCAAATTTTCTCACCCCAAACGGCACAAACGGTGCTTCAAATGATGGAGTCGGTTGTGCAAAAGGGCAGTGGCAAAGCGGCTCAAGTGCCGGGTTATCGCATTGCTGGCAAAACTGGAACGGCGCAAAAGGCAAGTGCGAGTGGCGGCTATCAGGAAAATGCCAAGATCACCAGCTTTGTTTCTATCTTTCCGGTCGAGAATCCGCGCTATGTGGTAGCGGCGGTGATTGATGAGCCGAAGGGAGAAGATGCGTTTGGCTCGACGGTGGCGGCTCCGATCGTGAAAGCGGTGATCGATGCCCTGATTACCCTCGATCAGATGCCGCCGAGTCAGCCTGCTGCAACGGTGGCTCCCAGCCCTGGGGCAAGCGCGATCGAGGGGTTGAGTCCAGCCGAAAGCCTTGGGGTTGAGCCAGTTCCAGCCCCGTCTTCAACGCCGTAGATCCCAAATCAAGCCATACCCGCAAAATGGGGCGTTTTTAGCTTTTTCTCACAAGGCTCTGCTGCACTTGAGTGTGAAGCTGTTCTTGAGTTCGAGCCGGCTCCTGACAACTAAGCCCTTGGCACACTAGCGCCACTGCACCGTCTGGCATCGGATTTAAGACTGAAAACGCCACCGTCGGAAGATACTGCGTTTCTAGCTGAGAAATTTGCTCTGGGGTGGTCTGAATCAGGGTTTGATTGCAGAACCAATCCAACGCGGAAAATAAGCTGGGGCAGGCTGAGGGAGATTGTTCCATCACGCTTGCGAAGGCTTGCAGGGTTTGTTCAGCTTGGTCGAAATAATCCAGGTTTTCGGTCAGGAGAGAGAGCCGGATGAGATTGGCGATCGCAATCCCATTTGCCGAGGGTGTAGCACTATCGACATAACTGCGTTCCCGGATCAACAACTCCTGACTTCCATCTTTTGCAGTGTTGTAATAGCCGCCAAGTTCAATGCTCCACAAATATTCATCGAACTCGGCTTGCACGCGCAGGGCGGCGGCTAGCCAGTCTGTCTCCTGTTCTGGGGCGTTTGGGGGCAGGCTGCGGGTGACTTGATGGAGATCGAGCAACGCTTTGATAAACAGAGCATAATCTTCCGACTGCGCTAAAATTTCAATCTTGCCATCATAGTTCACCCGGTGGAATCGTTGGTTTACCCACTGGTTTTGCAGAATAAACCGGGCGGCTTGGCTGGCAAGTTCTAGATCCTCTAGCGTTCGGAAAACGCCATACGATCGCGCCAATCCAGAAATTATCAAACTATTCCAGGCAACGATCATTTTGGTATCGGTCACTGGGGGAATGCGACCCGACCACGCCATGGTTTTTGCAGCCTCAGCCGTGCGAGCAGGCGGAAAGACATCCACGGCGGAGGCTCCATATCGGGCAGCAAATAAGTGATGCAGAGCAGTTTCTAGCGAGTCTGAGAGTTTGCCCGCGTGCCGCCGCTGCAATACGGTTTTCCCTTCAAAGTTGCCGTGCTCTGTCACCGTAAACTGGGTTTGCAGTTCGGCAACTTCTTCGGGGGTGAGCAGGGAGTGCAGTTCGGCAAAGCTCCAGACGTAGAAATCGCCTTCTTCAGGCTCTGCGGCATCGATCGTGGCGAAATTATCTGCATCTTGCGCGGCATAGAAATAGCCTTCTGGTGCCGTCATTTCTCGCTTGAGCCATTGCACCGTCAGTGCGATCGCGCGTTCAAATCCAGGCTCTCGAATGCCCATCGCCCACAGATTGGCAAGATACTCCACAATTTGCCCATTGTCATACAGCATTTTTTCAAAGTGTGGCACCGTCCATGTGGGATCGACGGTGTAGCGATGAAAGCCACCTGCAACATGGTCAAAAATGCCTCCGAGCGCTAAATCCATGCCCCGTTGAACGCTAACCTCGTGGGAGTTATAGGGAGAATTCCAGGCAAAGCGCACCGATCGCAGGGCAGCCTCTGCATAGGGAATCATCGGAAAACTCGGACCCGGCGATTTAGACGACAAAACCCCAGCGCTATAGTCCAAACCCCGTCGCAGCAACGTGTCGCTGAGGGCTGTGGGCGAGAGCAGAGTAGCATTCTGTAAATGAGTCAGAATCTCTCCTTTAATCCCATCTAGCTTTGTTTTATCGTGATCGTAGTAAAGCCGAATAGCTTCCAAAACCTGTAGAAATCCAGGGCGTCCATATTTGGGATCAACTGGAAAATAGGTTCCGCCATAGAAGGGCACCAAGTCATCAGGCGAAAGAAAAATGTTGAGTGGCCATCCGCCTTGCCCTGTGATCATTTGCAACGCTTGCATGTAGATGCTGTCGAGGTCGGGTCGCTCTTCTCGATCGACCTTGATCGGCAGAAAATTAGCGTTCATGTAGGCTGCGATCGCGGCATCTGAAAACGCTTCGCCCTCCATCACCGTGCACCAGTGACAACTTGAATACCCAACCGATAAAAAGATAATTTTGTCGTCTCGTCGTGCCGTCTCGATCGCGTCGGGGCACCACGTCCACCAATCGATCGGATTATCCGCATGTTTGCGTAAGTAGAGACTTTGAGCGCGGGCAAGACGATTTGGCATGGCAACAGGAAGAACAACTAAACGTCTCATTTTTCCGCCTTCATCCCTCGTTGGCATCTTTCCTAAGGAGCAGTGGTCGGTGTCGGCGATCCGCGCAGAATCGCGGTTCCGTTTAGCAACTCAATATCTTTCACATGCAGATTATTGAACTGGAGCCTCAAGGCAAGTTGTTCTTTAACTTGGTCTGGAGAAACACCAAAGCGCTCGGCAATCTCTGCGATCGTAAGCCTCAAGTTGCCAACTCGAACTCGGGTTTCATCATCAAACTGTACTTTGCCGTCTTGAATGCGAGGCTTCCCTTCGATGCCAATGTAAACCTTGCGATCGCTTAATCCCGGAAACTTTGCGGCTGCCTCCGTTAAAAACGTCTGCTCTTGAGTGCCCAGATCGCTTTCTCTCAGCGCCTTCATATCCACGATCGCCCCCGTTTTCAGAGTGTCTGCTTCTACCGTAGTCCGGACACTCTTCACAGACTTGGGCAGCGCCTTTGCTTGACTCTGCTCGGCAATTTTAGACACCAACACGTCATTGAGTTCTTGCGGATTAAGCTGCACTTCTACATCTTGACGAGACCTTGGCGCGGGGACGGTGCCCACTGCTTTTTTCGCGATCGCACCGTTAGGTTGGCTCTGAGGAACCTGGGCAGACGGTTTGCCAGAACTGGCAGTAGCCAAACTAGAGGGGGTAGGACGGTGCCGAAGTTTCGCCTGAATCGTTTGCTGAACCGTTGCCGCGCGTTGCTCAATATCTTCTGGCGATCCTTCAGAGCCTTGCGGAGTTCCTTCTTGATACCAGTCTGGAAGTTTTGTTGCTTGATGCCAAAAATAATACAGACCCGAAAGCGTGCCGCCGAGCAGCACGAGTAAGACTAAGCCAATCTTTTTCACAGCTACCTCGGAATGATTTTCAACCCGTCAATTTCGACTAGCCGATTTTTCAACCAGCCGATTTTAACCAGTCAATTTCTTGTTCTCAAGATACCTTGTCTTTTTGCTGTTCCCAACCTCCTCTGCCGCAACTCGCTAAAATAGAACAAACTACTAGAGATGGCTCCATGATTCCTACCGTTATTGAAAGTTCGGGTCGCGGCGATCGCGCCTTTGATATCTATTCTCGGCTGCTCAGAGAGCGCATCGTCTTTTTGGGTCAAGCGATCGATTCTGATGTGGCAAATCTCATCGTCGCCCAACTGCTGTTTCTAGAGTCAGAAGATTCTGACAAAGATATTTATATCTACATCAACTCTCCGGGCGGCTCGGTCACGGCAGGCATGGGCATTTACGACACCATCAAGCAGATTCGTCCGGCGGTTTCTACAATTTGTGTTGGGTTTGCCGCCAGCATGGGCGCGTTTCTCCTTAGTGCTGGAACCAAAGGAAAACGCATGAGCCTGCCTCACTCGCGCATCATGATTCATCAGCCGTTGGGTGGAGCGCAAGGTCAGGCGACCGATATTGAAATTCAGGCAAAAGAAATTCTCTATCACAAGCAGCACCTGAACTCTTTGCTTGCCGATCACACCGGTCAACCCCTAGAGCGCATTGAGGAGGATACGGAGCGAGATTTCTTCATGTCTTCTGAAGAAGCGAAAGACTACGGTTTGATCGATCAGGTGATTGATCGGCGTCCTTCGGCGATGAAGCCTGCGCTCGTGCCCTCCCAAGCCTAGAGCCAAACGGGAGGCTAATCTTCTTTCCTAGCGATCGCTCTAAGGCTTCAACTTTAGCGATCGCAGGCAAAGAACTCAAAGTATGGGCAACTCAACGCGATCGCAGAATGTTTCTGCCTATTCACCTAATTTGGGATGATATGTGGAAACTTTCTCTCTAAAAAGAAGTTAGACTGCTTCTCAACTCGACTTTATCCATCTTGAAGGAGAGGAAAGGAAGCAAGATTAGGAAAGCGTTGTTTGATTTGTCCTGATGAGCTT